>CANJEY010000004.1 GCA_947472615.1 Beijerinckiaceae bacterium | reverse complement strand
GCGAGTTCGTCAGGCGCTGCGAGGAGCGAGGAGTTCCTGTTTGAAACCTTCGGACAGGCCCGATGGCGCCGGCACACGGGCGGGCGCGGGCCGCGAGTCTCCCGTCGGACGTGAAGCCGTTGGGGGCGGATTGAATCGCGCCGACGCCGCGCCGACCGAAGTGACGCTGGCTTTCGAGGACAATCGTCTGGCTTCGCTGGTGCTTGGCCAATACGATCAGAATCTGGCGAAAATCGAACGCAAGCTGGGCGTTTCGGCACACGCAAACGGCAATCACATCACCATCAAGGGTCCTGCTGACGCCTGTGAAAACGCCCGCCGTGTGTTCGAAAATCTTTATGGGCGCGTGAAGCTCGGTCAGACCGTGAGTCTCGGGGATGTCGATGGCGCCATTCAGGAAGGCGTTCTCCAGGGCTCGCTGTTTCCGCGCGACGAGACCCCGAAAGGCGGATTCGAGCAGCTCACCACGCGAAAAAAGGGCGTTGTGCGGGCGCGAAATGCGGCGCAGGACGTCTATCTCCGCCAGTTAAAGCAGCACGAACTCGTTTTCGCCGAAGGCCCGGCCGGCACCGGCAAGACGTGGCTGGCGGTCGGCTTTGCGGTGTCGTTGCTCGAAAAGGGCATCGTGGAGCGGCTGATCCTGTCGCGGCCAGCCGTCGAGGCTGGAGAGCGGCTGGGCTTCCTGCCGGGCGACATGAAGGACAAGGTCGATCCCTATCTGCGGCCAATCTACGACGCGCTGCATGATTTCATGGACGGGCGTATCGTCGAACGCGGGATGCAGACCGGTATGATCGAGGTTGCGCCACTGGCGTTCATGCGCGGCCGCACTCTGACGAACGCCTGCGTTCTGCTCGACGAAGCGCAAAACGCCACGTCCATGCAGATGAAGATGTTTCTCACGCGCCTCGGCGAGAACTCTCGCATGATCGTCACCGGCGATCCAACGCAGACCGATTTGCCGATTGGCCAGCGGTCCGGCCTCGGCGAGGCCATCGGGCTGTTGTCGGGTCTGGAAGAGATCGGCCATGTAGTCTTCAAGGATTCAGACGTCGTTCGGCACGATCTCGTCCGTCGCATTGTGACAGCTTACGAAGCCGCTGCCCGTCGCGCGCAGGAACAGCGGTGAGCGTCAGTCTCGACATCATCGACGAGTCCGGCGACTGGGAAAGTTTGGCCGATCGGGCGCGCATCGCGGAGGAAATTGTCCAGACGTCTGCACGCCTGTGTGGCGTCGACATCATTGATGGCGCGGAAGTCAGCCTGATGTTCTGCGATGACGCTCGGATTCGCGAACTCAATCATGATTGGCGCAACATCGACAAGCCCACGAATGTTCTGTCCTTTCCGGCGACCGCCCAGGGCGGACTTCGCCTGATGCTGGGCGATATCGCCATCGCGTTTGAAACGGTTCAGCTTGAGGCGGCGGACGAGGGAAAATCCATCGCCGATCATACGGCGCATCTCATCGCCCATGGCTTTCTGCACCTCGTCGGGTTCGACCATGTCGAGGAGCAGGATGCGCTTGTGATGGAAAACAAGGAGCGCGAAATTCTCGCTGCGCATGGTATCGCGGATCCATATTCAGCTGATTCGCCAGCGCACATTTCGCCATGAACGACGAACCTTCCAGCACTCTTCCTGAGACGAAGCCCGAGCGGCCAAGTCTCGTCAGCCGCATCCGGGCGCTGTTCGGCATCGATGAGCCTTCGGTGCGCGAGGGCCTTGAGGAAGCGCTTGAGGAATCGGCGGCCGACGCGGAGCTTTCCGCGCACGAACGAACGATGTTGAAGAACGTTCTTCGCCTGCACGAGGTGCGGGTGAAGGACATCATGATTCCCCGTGCCGATATCATCAGCGTGTCGATGAACCGCACGCTAGGCGATGTTCTGGCCCTGTTTCGCGCCGCTGAACATTCGCGTCTGCCGGTCTATGGCGAGACGCTCGACGACCCTCGCGGCATGGTTCACATCCGCGATTTCGTCGATTACATCGCCGAATCCGCTGGTTTTGCCGCCGATCGCAAAGAAGCGGACGCGCCCGCGCCGCAACAAAGCGGCGGCGTCGATTTTTCCGCCACGCTCGAATCCGCCAAGATCACCCGGCCGGTTCTGTTCGTACCTGTCTCCATGCCGGCGCTGGATTTGCTGGTGAAGATGCAGGCGTCGCGCACCCACATGGCGCTGGTGATCGACGAATATGGCGGCACCGACGGGCTGGTGTCGCTCGAAGACATCGTCGAAGTCGTCGTCGGCGACATCGAGGACGAACACGACGACGTCGCGCCGCCATCGATCGAAGCGGCCGCCGACGGCGCTTTCGTGGCAGATGCGCGCGCGGCGCTCACCGATGTGGAAGCCGCGATGGGCCATGACTTCGACGTCGATGGCGATAGCGAGGACATCGAGACGATCGGCGGGCTCATCGCGGCGCGCGCCGGCCGTGTGCCGGTGCGGGGCGAGGTTCTGATCATCGACGAACAGGTGGAGTGTCAGATTCTCGACGCCGACCCGCGCCGCCTCAAGCGCATTCGTCTGCGGCTGAGGCAGGCCACGCCCGAGGCGCGATAAGCATTCGCGCTGGCTCGTCCGCGCAAGACCCGGCATAACCGAACCAATCCTGATTCGAACCTGTAGGTCGCAGGCTCCATGATGCTCGCGGTCGCGCACGAAGTTGTTCTGGCCTGGGGCTGGCGTCGCCGCGCATATGCATTTCTGGCCGGCGCCATCGGCGCTCTGGCGCTCGCGCCGTTTGACCTGTTCCCGCTGATGATCGTGCCGATGACAGTCTCCGTCTGGATGATCGACGGATGCGTCGGTCGCGCTGCAACCGATCGCAGAGTCGCCGGCTGGATACGCGGCCTGCTGGAAGCGGGCGAAGCCGGCTGGTGGCTGGGCTTCGGCTATTTCGTCGCGGGTCTTTGGTGGCTGGGGGCGGCCTTTCTGGTCGAGGCGGACCAGTTCGCATGGGCTCTGCCGCTGGGCGTTCTCGGCCTACCCGCCATTCTGGCGTTCTTTCCGGCCGTCGGTTTCGCCATCGCCCGGATGGTCTGGTCGAATGGTCCCTGGCGCATCTTTGCGCTCGCAACCGGCCTCGGCCTGTCGGAATGGCTGAGGGGAAACCTGCTCACCGGGTTTCCATGGAACGTGTTTGGCATGGCGCTGGGGTCGAACGCCGTTCTGGGGCAGGCCGCCAGCGGGATCGGCCTGTACGGCCTGACCATTCTGGCGATCGCCATTTTTGCCGCGCCAGCCACCATTACGGATGGCGATCCTAACGGCGAAACGACACGGCTGCGCTTCAGGCCGCTGCTTCTCGCCTGCGCAGCGCTGGCGGCGCTGGCGGCGGTCGGCGCATATCGTCTCTCTCGACCCGACGCCGGTGTGGTCGGCGGCGTCCGGCTGCGGATCATGCAGCCCAATCTGCAGCAGGATGAAAAATTTCGCGCCGATAACAAGGACCGCGTGCTTCAGCACTATCTAACGCTGTCCGACCGCGCCACCTCGCCGACCACAAGCGGCATCGCAGACGTCACGCATTTGTTTTGGCCGGAATCGGCATTTCCGTTCATTCTTTCCCGTGATCCTGACGCCACTCGGCGACTCGCCGCGCGACTGTCGAGCGGCGCGATTCTGGTCACCGGCGCCGCACGGGCGGAGACGGTGCGGGGCGGACCGCCGCAATACTTCAATTCGCTGCAGGTTCTCACCAAGGATGGCCTCGCCGAGCAGGGGTATGACAAGGTTCATCTCGTCCCGTTCGGCGAATATCTGCCGCTCGGCTGGTTGCTGGAGAAACTGAAACTCCGTCAGTTCGTGCACATCCCGGGAGGCTTCACGGCCGGGTCGGGGCCTCGACAGATCATGATCCCCGGCCTGCCGGCGGGTCTGCCGCTGATCTGCTATGAGGCGATCTTTCCCGACGAGGCAGCCGCGACCGGCGCGCGGCCGAAATATCTCCTGAACGTCACGAACGATGGCTGGTTCGGATTGACGACCGGGCCCTACCAGCACTTTTCACAGGCGCGACTCAGAAGCATCGAGCAGGGTCTGCCGATGATCCGCGTCGCCAACACGGGGATTTCGGCGATTATCGACCCGTACGGCCGGGTTGTGTCGAGTTTGCGGCTGGGGGTCGAGGGCGTGCTGGACGGACAATTGCCGCAGCCGATCGAGCCGACCCTGTTTTCCAGAGTCCCGAATGGCGCGCCGATCGTAGTCTGGCTTCTGGCGGCGATTTTAGGATGTCTGGGGAAGGTTCTGGGGTCGCGGCGGCGGTAGATCGACGCGGCGCCCGGAACCGTTGCGTTTCTGGTTGACGGCAAGCCCGCCAAATCCGACCATGATTTGTCAGCGAGCGAGTAGGAAGTTCGGAGAGTCGGTTTTGGTGGCCAAGTCGCCCAACCCAATAGATCGACACGTCGGTAGCCGCGTGAAGATGCGTCGCACGCTTCTGGGCCTCAGCCAGGAGAAGCTGGCTGGCGCACTGGGACTGAGCTTTCAGCAGGTGCAGAAATACGAAAAGGGCACCAATCGCATCGGGGCCAGCCGCCTGCAGCAGATTTCCAAGATCCTGAAAGCGCCACCCTCGTTCTTCTTCGAGGGAGCGCCGACCGGCGAGCCCTATCCGCTTGTGGGATTCGCCGAGGAGCATACGCCCGCTTACGTGTCGGATTTCATGGCGAGTCCCGAGGGCGTTTCCCTCAACATGGCGTTTGCGCGCATCAAGGACCCGAAGGTTCGCCGTCGTCTGGTCGAACTGGTCGTCTCCCTTGCGCCACCTGCAGAAGTTTCGCAGGCGACGGATCAGGATGCGACCGAAGAGCGGTCGGCCTAGCGTTCGATAAACCGAACGAATTTGCCCGAACGGCTTGACGAAACGAACGCGCTCTGCAAAAACGTCGCGCCTTGCATTCAGGCCCGAGGCAGGCTGGAATGCTTGGCGTTCCCAGTTTTCGATCATAACAGAGGGGTTATCCGTGGCCCGCAAGAGCTATCTTTTCACCAGCGAGTCGGTTTCCGAAGGACACCCCGACAAGGTTTGCGACCGCATCTCTGACGAAGTCGTCGATCTGTTCTTCCGCGAAGGCGCGAAGGCCGGAATTGACCCGTATCAGATCCGCGTCGCGTGCGAGACGCTGGCGACCACCAATCGCGTCGTCATCGCAGGCGAAGTCCGCGGTCCGAAGATCACCGAAGACACGATCATCCACGCCGCCCGCAAGGCGATCCGGGACATCGGTTACGAGCAGGACGGCTTCCACCACGAGAACGCGAAGATCGAAGTCCTTCTGCATGCGCAGTCGGCCGACATTGCCCAGGGCGTCGACGCCGCCGGCAACAAGGACGAGGGCGCGGGCGATCAGGGCATCATGTTCGGCTATGCCTGCCGCGAGACCCCGGAGCTGATGCCGGCCCCGATCTATTACGCGCACAAGATTCTGCGCTTGATCTCGGAAGCCCGCCACGCCGGCACCGAGAAGTTCCTCGGCCCTGACGCCAAGAGCCAGGTCACCGTTCGTTATGAAAACGGCGTGCCGGTCGGCGTGACGCAGATCGTCGTGTCGCATCAGCATATCGTCGAAGACCTGTCGTCGGCCGAGATCCGCGACATCGTCGAACCCTACGTCCGCAAGGCGCTGCCGGCCGACTGGATCACCAAGGACACCGTCTGGCACGTCAACCCGACCGGCAAGTTCTTCATCGGCGGTCCTGATGGCGACTGCGGCCTGACCGGCCGCAAGATCATCGTAGACACCTACGGCGGCGCGGCTCCGCACGGCGGCGGCGCATTCTCCGGCAAGGATCCGACCAAGGTCGACCGTTCGGCCGCCTATGCGGCTCGCTATCTGGCGAAGAACGTCGTCGCGGCCGGCCTCGCCGATCGTTGCACGCTCCAGCTGTCCTATGCCATTGGCGTCGCCCAGCCGCTGTCGATCTATGCCGACCTGCACGACACCGGCAAGGTGGACATCGACAAGCTCGAAAAGGTTCTGATGAACATCATGAGCCTGTCGCCGCGCGGCATTCGCGAGCATCTCAAGCTGAACAAGCCGATCTATGCGCGCACCTCCGCGTTCGGTCACTTCGGCCGCGAGCCTGACGCTGAAGGCGGGTTCTCGTGGGAGAAGACCGATCTGGTCGAGCAGCTCAAGGCGCAGTTCTGATCGGATCGGAATTCTTGTCCGACGAACAACAATCCGGAGCCGGGCGCGCTAGCGCGCCCGGCTCCGCCTTTTTCGGACGCCGCAAAGGCAAGCCCTTGCGCCAGCATCAGGCCTTGCTGATGCGCGAACTGTTGCCGACGCTAACCGTGCCGCTCAAGGCCGGCGCCCATCCGCGCGGTTGGTTCGGCTATGACGCCCATGACGTCTGGCTCGAAATCGGTTTCGGAGGCGGCGAGCATCTCACAGCCATCGCGCAGGCGAATCCCCAGATCGGGTTCATCGGTTGCGAGGGTTTCGAGAACGGCGTCGCCAAGATTCTGCATGTCATCGAAGAGCATCGGATTGGCAACATCCGCCTGCACCCGGCGGATGCGCTGGATTTGCTGCCATTGTTGCCGAGCGCCTCAATCGGTCGGCTCTACGTTCTCTATCCCGATCCATGGCCAAAGGTGCGTCAGCGCAAGCGCCGAATCATTTCGCCAGCTTTCATCGAACATGCTGCGCGCATCCTGAAGCCCGGCGCCCTGTTTCGCTTCGCCACCGACATCGACGATTATTCGGCGTGGACGCTGGCCCGCATGCTGAAATCGCGGGACTTCGTGTGGCTGGCGAATAGTTCGGACGACTGGACGAAGTCGTGGGACGGCTGGACGCGCACGCGCTACGAGGCCAAAGCTCTGCGAGAAGATCGCAATCCAGCTTATCTAACGTTTCAGCGAAAATAGATCAGTCGGCGTCGGGCGCAACGCCGAATCGATGCAGCGATGAACCGTTTGCCTGCAGCCATGCTTCGGCGCGATCCGTATCCGACGATAGCGAACGAGCGACAGCCCAGAATTTGGGCGAATGATTCATGTGCTTCAGATGCGCGACCTCGTGCGCCGCCAGATAATCCAGCACAAAGGGCGGCGCCATGATGAGCCGCCATGAGAAGTTCAGACCACCCGTCGCCGAACAGGAACCCCAACGACTTGTCGTATCACGCACGGTGACCTTTCGGGCGACGATGCCCAAGGTCGTGCAGTGACGCGTCACTGCAGCTTCCAGATCGCGGCGCGCTTCCCGCTTCAGAAAGTCGAACACCCGCCGCGTCACATGCGGCCGTTCACCCGCCACGACGAGAAGCGTCGACTCCGAAAAGAATCCGGTTCGTAGCGTCTCGACCCAGACGGTTCCACGTGCATCCTGTCGATGTTCGATCTGAACTTCGACCCCGCGCAACGGCAATTTGACGCCCGGCTCGAACGGGATCGGCTTGGGCAGACGCGCCAGGCGCGCGCCGATCCACGCCGCGTGACGCTGGGCGAATTCGCGCGCCGATGAAATCGTGCTGCGTTTTGGAATCGTCAGAACGACATCTCGTGTCGCGGCGCGTACGCGCAACGTCAGACGCCGCGCCCCGGTCATGCGTTTCAGGGCGATCCGATAGGTTTCGCCACTATGGGATACGTCGAGGAATGAGGCCCCGACGCGGTCCTGCAAGTTACGCTGAAGCGGGCGAATCATCCACACAGAATAATCCTGCCGCCACGACAGCGCCAGCACGGCTCAGCGCGCCGGCTTCGAAGCCTTCCTGCCCAACTGCCGGTCACGCTCGATGTTCAGCGTAAAGTCGTGAATGCGCGGGGCGATCTCGGAGCGGAAGCGCGAGCCGTTGAACACGCCATAATGGCCGACGCCCTTCTGCAGATAATGCGTCTTGCGAATATCGTCGATGCCAGTGCAGAGATCGTGCGCGGCCTGCGTTTGTCCGACGCCTGAAATGTCGTCCTTCTCGCCTTCGACGGTCATCAATCCGGCGCGGCAAATCTTCGACAGATCGATCGGAGTCGTCCTGTGCATCATCTCGCCCTTTGGCAGCGAGTGGCGCACGAAGACTGTCTCGACCGTCTGCAAGTAATACTCGGCCGTGAGGTCCATCACGGCCATGTACTCGTCGTAGAAGTCGCGGTGCTTCTCGGCCGAATCGCCGTCGCCCTGCACGAGATGGTTGAACATCTCCAGATGAGCGTTGACGTGACGATCGAGGTTCATCGCCATGAAACCCGACAATTGCAGGAAGCCCGGATAGACCTCGCGACCGACGCCCGGATATGGGAATGGCACGGTGACGATGCAGTTGCGCCTGAACCAGTCGACGCCGCGTTCGTGCGCCACCTTGTTGACGGCAGTCGGGCTGCGCCGCGTATCGATCGGTCCGCCCATCAGGATCACGGAGGCCGGGCTGGCCGGATCGTCCTGACCTTCCAGCAAAGCCGAGGCGGCGATCAGCGGCACGGAAGGCTGACAGACGCCCAGCGTATGCAGTGGCGCCCCGCCGCTTTCAGCGCTCAGAAAGCGGCATATGGACATTAGATAGTCGATATAATCGTCGAGATTGAAGCGGCCGATCCCGAGCGGAACCATGCGGGCGTCGACCCAGTCGGTGATGTACACCTCGAAATTCGGCAGGAACGCTTCGACGGTGCCACGCAGCAGCGTGGCGTAATGGCCCGACATCGGCGCCACGATGAGCAGCCGAGGCAGCGGGCGCGCTACGGTCCGAACTTCCTTCTGGAAGTGGATCAGGCTGCAGAAGGGCCGCTGCCAGACGATCTGCTCGCGCACGCCGACCCGGACGCCGCCGGCGGTCGTGGTTTCAAAACCGAATACCGGTTTGCCATAGCGGCGCGTCAGGCGCTCGAAGACTTCTGCGCCGGCTGCCATGTTCTTTCCCACGACCGTATGGGCGATCGGGTTCATCGGGTTCTTCAGAAATAGCCGCGTGGCGTCGGACCAGGCTCGCGCCGGCGTCAGCATCAGGTGGGCCATTTCGTACATCTGATAGGAATAGCGGTTCATTCGACCTCTACCGTTCGCCAGAATTCCGTGACAGCTGCCCGACAGGAATGCTGCTATGCAACATAACGTCTGAAGAAAGCAAATCAGGAATTCGGTTAAGGCCGCGTGTCGAAAACGCCCCTCAAATGGAACCGGGGCGCCGTAGCGCCCCGGAAGTCGGTCAGACAGTGCAAATCGCGCCTGCGATCAGGTCCACTTGGAGACCATTTCGCCCGGGAAGATATCCCGCCACTTTTCACCCGGCTGCAGGATGCGGTCGTGCGGCCGGATGTTGCGATGCGACGCGGGCTCGGACGCCGGCGGCCGTTCGCCACGCTCCACCTGCCGCGTCGCGTCGAGCAGCATGCGGCGCGACGTGACGATGGCGCGATCGGACGTGCCGAGGAATTCCAGCGAACGATCGACGATCGGTCCCATGCCTTCCTGCAACGCGTAATCCTGCGTGTTGATGCCCTTGATGCCCGAGTAGGTCTTGGTGCGCTGCAGCTCGCGGTCGATCATATAGTCGTTCGAGGCGTTGCGCTTCAGGCGATAGGTGCCGGGAATGAGGTCGTCCTTGCCGCGGCCCATGAAGGATTCCCAGCGATCCACATAGTCTTTCGGGAACGTCACCGACGGGTCATACGCGCAGGTCCAGTTGAAGACCCACGTATGTTCGTCGTCGATCGGCACCCACAGATGGCCGTCGAGCTTTGGAATGGCGTGTGGATCGTCCTTGCCGAGGCCCTTGACGAAGTTGACGGTTCCCGAACGCATCTGCTGGTTCGGCATGACGTAATGGTACATGCGAACATAGCTGGTGCCGTCGAGCAGGGAGCGTGTCGACACGTAATAGTAACCATAGGGCGTGGTTTCCAGTTCAAGGCGTGGCGCGGTGTCCTGATTGCGCAGCGAGTTCTGGTTGCCGATAAAGTCGTTGTGCACGAAGGACGAATGGGCGGTGTCGAGCCCGCCTTCCATGCACTGCAGCCAATTGCAGTCCTCGAAGGTCTTGGACACATGCATGTGGGTGGGCGGCGCACGCAACCATTCATAGTCCGGCGGCTCCGGCATCGTGTCCTTCGGACCCAGATAGGTCCAGATGATGCCGCCCTTCTCGAACACCGGATAGGAGGCGATCTTCACCTTGGCCTTCAGGGGCGTGTCGGCAGGCTCCGACGGCATGTCGGTGCAGTCGCCGGCGATATCGAATTTCCAGCCGTGATAGACGCAGCGCAGGCCACAGTCTTCGTTGCGGCCATAGAACATTGGGGCGCGACGGTGCGGGCAATAGGCGTCGAGCAGACCGACCTTGCCGTTAGTGTCGCGGAACGCGATGAGATCTTCGCCCAGCAGACGCACACGCACCGGCGCGCCATCCGGCTCCTTCAGTTCTTCGGACAACAGTGCGGGCTGCCAATAACGACGGAACAGTTCGCCCGCAGGCTTGCCCTTTCCGACCAGTGTCACCCGATCATTGTCTTCGCGCTTCAACATGCGGCGTCCTCCTGATTGCGTTTGGCGATCAGCCAATCCCTTGAGTCCGGTCGCAAGCGCCGGACGTGGATCCGCAATAGAGGCGCAAATGGGCTGTGGACCGATGCGACAGCTCGGCGCACGTCCGAAGACGAGCGAAATATCGGACATCTTTAATCACGCAAAATCATTGATTTAGGCGCTTCGGACCGGCGCATAGTCTCCGGCGCGGCAATTCGTCTCGCCTCATGGTTTCATGTATTTGACGATCTGAACGCGATAGGGTCGCCATATGTCCAGCCTGTCCGATCTCGAACTCGGTCGCCGCGCTCGCCGGTTGCGCGTTGATACGCTCGTCAAGCTCCGCTGGCTGGCGATCTGCGGCCAGTCGCTGGCTGTCCTGCTTGTTCATTACGGCCTTGGATTCGAACTGCCGTTGGGACCGTGCTTCGTGGCGATCGCGCTGTCGGCGTGGCTCAATGTCGCCCTGCGCCTGCGGTTCTCGCTCAACCACCGACTCGACGATGGCCCTGCCTCGATCCTGCTCGCCTACGACGTGTTGCAGCTCTCTGGCCTGCTCTATCTGACGGGCGGTCTGGAAAACCCGTTTTCGTTGCTCTTTCTAGCGCCGGTGATGATTTCCGCCGTATCGCTGTCGGGCGCGCGGACCCTGATGCTTTCGGGGCTCATGGGCGTCGCGGCGACCATATTGGCGATCTGGCATCTGCCGTTGCCCTGGTATCCGGGATCACATCTGCAGCTTCCGATGACCTACATTGCGGGCATCTGGGTCGCGATCGTTCTGGGGGCCGGATTCATCTGGGTTTACGCCTCGCGCGTCGCCGAGGAGGCCCTGCTTCTGTCGGACGCGCTGGCCGCCACCGAACTTGTGCTCGCGCGCGAACAGCATCTGACGCAGCTGGACGGGCTGGCTGCCGCCGCCGCGCACGAACTCGGGACGCCGCTCGCCACCATCACGGTCGTGGTGAAGGAGATGACCGCCCACATGCCGACCGAGGGGCCAGTGGCCGAAGACCTGGCGCTCCTGTCCCAGGAGGTGAAGCGCTGCCGGGAGATCCTGTCCAAACTGAAGTCGTTGGGAAACGAGCCTGCCGGGATGCTGGACATCCTCAGCGTGCGAGTTCTCGTCGAGGAGGTCATCCATCCCTATCGGGATTTCGGCGTGGACGTCGTGGTGACGGCGGAGGGCGTCGGCGAAGAACCCGTGACCGGGCGCAATCCGGGATTGCTCTATGGTCTTGGAAATCTGATCGAAAACGCGATCGACTTCGCCAAGGCGGAGGTTCGCGTCCGGGCCGAGTGGGACGCCACGAATGTCGTCATCGTGATTGAGGACGACGGGCCCGGCTTCGCGCCCGAAGTGCTTCTGCGTCTGGGCGAACCCTACATCACCACCCGTGGGCCGGACCGTAAGGCCAAATCCGAAGAGGGCGGACTCGGTTTGGGCCTGTTCATCGCCAAGACTCTGTTGGAAAGGTCGGGCGCTGTGGTGATCACCTCGAACCGACCGACGCCGGAGCGCGGTGCCCGTGTCAGCGTCCGGTGGCCCAGAAATATGTTCGAACGGTCGGTTCCGATCCGGGCCGTCGAATAGGTCGATTTGCGATACGTGGCCGTTTTGTCGTATTCAGAGCCTTGGATCAGCTTCCGAGGCCTACCTGCGAAGAGAAACATGGAAAAGTCCGCCTCCACCGTCGAACATCTCGAAGACCGATCGTTGCTGATCGTCGACGATGATCGGCCATTTCTGATGCGGCTTTCGCGCGCCATGGAAGCGCGCGGTTTCGTGGTGCGCACCGCTGATAACGTCGCCGATGGGCTGACGGCGATCCGCGACGCTGCCCCTGCCTTCGCGGTGATCGACTTGCGGCTTGCGGACGGCAATGGGCTGGACGTCATCTCCGATCTGAAGGCCCGCCGCCCGGATTCCCGCGGCGTCATTTTGACCGGTTACGGCAACATCGTGACGGCCGTGACGGCGGTCAAACTGGGCGCTTTCGATTATCTGGCGAAGCCCGCCGACGCGGACGAAATTTTTGGCGCCCTGATGGCGACGCGTCACGACAAGGCCGAGGTTCCCGAAAATCCGATGTCGGCGGATCGAGTGCGCTGGGAACATATCCAGCGGATCTACGAATTGTGCGGCCGCAACGTGTCCGAGACCGCCCGCCGCCTCAACATGCACCGTCGCACCCTGCAACGCATTTTGGCCAAGCGCGCGCCGCGCTGAACCGGGAGGCTCAGATTCCCGGTTCGAGATCCGGGTCTGCGAGCCTGTGCAGGCGATCCGCGGCCGCGCGCGCGAACCGCAACAGGATCGCCTTTCGGGTTGCGGCCGACATTTTCGATGCGTCAGATTCGCGCAGAATCATCGCCCCATAGGCGTCGGCAACGATGAGGCCGGCTGATTTCGGAATGATCTCCGCCGGGACCTCAGCCGGAATGGCGAAATAGAACCTGTCGCAGTGCTGGAGATAGTCGGGCCATTTCGAATCCGCCCGGAAATCCGCAATCGACGATTTGATCTCAATGATCGCAAACGACCCATCTGGCCCGAGCGCCACGACGTCAGCGCGCCGGCCGCTGAGCAGCGGCAATTCCGTGACGGTTGAATGACCATGGCTGTGGAACAACCGCCGTACGCCGCGCGCGACGCGGAGCGCGGTGGGAGATTGCCGGCCATCGACCGGCGGCGTCTCGACGATTCGCAACATACCGAATTGTCCGCGCAACAGCGCGGGAATCAAGCCTCAGAATTCGTGCCGGGCGACGAGGGATTGCTGCCCCCGGCCCGTGGACGCCACGTCGAATTTCAACCCGAACAATTCATCGAGCAGTCCACCCTGCAAGATGTCCTTCGGCGATGCGTCGGCCACGATGCGTCCCTGCTTCAGCGCCAGCAGGCGCGATGCGAACCTGTGCGCAAGTCCGATGTCGTGCAGCACGGCGATCACGAGACGGCCGCGATCCGCTTCCTGACGCAGCAGTCGCATGACGGCGATTTCATGCGCGGGATCGAGTGAAGATACCGGCTCGTCCGCGATGATGATGGAGGCCCGAACCGCCAACAGGCGCGCCAGCAACACGCGGGTCCGTTCGCCGCCTGACAGCTCGGTTGCGGGTTGCGACGCCAGATGCCGGATGTCGCAACTCGTCATGGCCTGTTCGACGATGGCGGCGTCCGCATCGCCATGCGGCATGCGCCCCAGCGTGACGATGTCATGGACCGGGATGGGCCAGTGAATGCCGCCGTTTTGAGGCAGATAGCCGATCAGTCTCGAACGCTCGGCCGCGTTCAGATCGGCCATTGGCCGTCCGAGCATCTCGATCTTTCCCCGAAACCCCAGAATGCCCGCGATCGCCTTGAGCAAAGTCGATTTACCGGCTCCGTTTGGGCCTAGGATGACCACAAATTCGCCCGCCCTGAAATCTGCTGTGACGTCCGCCACGATCTCGCGCCGGCCCAGCGCGACGCGGACATCGTTCAAGCGCAGGAGCGGCCGGGACACGATTGCTTCGTGCGTCATGGGCCTTCGCTCCGGTACAGGGAGCGATCGGACAGCATGACGTAGAGAAAAAACGGTGCGCCCAGCAAGGCTGTCACCACGCCGATCCGGATTTCACTGGTCGACGGAATAAGGCGCACGAGCAGATCCGCGCAGGTGAGCATCAGGGCTCCCGTAAGTCCCGACGATAGCAAGGCCCTCTTCGGATCGTTCGCCACGAAGGGCCGCACCAGATGAGGCGCCATCAATCCGATGAAGCCGATCGTGCCCGACACCGCGACGCAGGCCCCACAGCCCACCGACACGGCCACAATGGTGGACAACCTCAACCGGCCGACATCGACGCCCAGACTTGCCGCCGTATCGTCGCCGAGCGTCAGCGCCCGATACCCGCCGCCCAGCCTCAACAGGACAAGGCTTGCCACGACCACGAAAGGCAGCGCCAGCAGGACATGGCGCATCGACCGATCCTCGATCGAGCCCATGAGCCAGAACAGGATTTCCGTCATCGCGAATGGATTGGGCGACAGGCTTATGATCAGCGCGACGAGCGCGCCCGAAAGACTTCCCAGCGCCAGACCGGCGAGGATGAAGCGGGTCGAGCCGGCTTGCCGGCCGACCAGTCCGTATAGGGCGACACTGGAGAGCAAAGCGCCCCCGATGGCCGCGAGCGGCAACCAGAACGACAGGGCGTCGCTGACGCCCAGATATAGCACCGCGACCGCGCCCACGGCTGCGGTCTGCGGCGCGCCGAAAACCGCAGCCTCCGCAAGCGGGTTTTGCAGAAGTCCCTGCAGGGCTGCTCCCGACAGACCCAGAAATCCGCCGATCGCAACAGACAGGATCAGACGCGGAAAGCGGATGTCCCAGAAGATGATTCCAGACACGCCGCTATGTCGCCAGACGCCCTCCCAGACGTCGTGAATCGACAACGGCGCGGCGCCCACCATCACTGAGCCCAATGCGGCGATTAAAAGCAGGCTCGCAAGTCCCAAATTCAGCACGCGCACATGCGATGTGCGGACGTGAACAGCGGATGCGGCCTGAATCGTCATCGACCACGAAGCCTCGTCAGATCATCACCAGGTTGCTTTCAGGCCTGCGTAAACGGCGCGGCCCGCGACCCCATAATTCAGGACTTCTTCGTATCGCGCGTTCGTCAGGTTTTCGATTCTGCCGAAAACCGAAAGTGAATCGGCGACCTTGTAAGTGGCAAACAAATCCCATTTGGCGTAGGGCGCAAGCGTCACGGGCGGCGAGGCGAAATCAAGCCTCGGGCCGACGAACGTTACGCGGCTTTCGAGTTCCAGTTTCGGAAACCCCGTATAGACCACCGATCCCGACGCCTGACTGCGGGGCCGCTGATACAACGGCGCACTCAGCACCAGATCGCGAGCGTGCATGAACGTGTAGGTTCCGCGGACCTTCCAGGCGTCCGGAATGACCGCGAATTCACCGCTCGCTTCGACGCCCCGCGTTACGGCCTTGCCGACATTGTAATAGCAACCGAAAATTTGCGCGATCGAACACGACGCGACGGTTCCGAAGCCGATCAGGTTTCGATAGCGATTGTCGAAGGCCGTCACATCGAGACGCAGGCGGTCGTTCAGGAGCTTCTGCTCGACGCCGGCGTCAATTCCGACGCTCTGTTCGGCATTGAGCGGAGCGCTGCCGTACTGACTGAAGCGCTGATAAAGCGACGGTGCCTTGGCGCCCGTTCCGGCGCTCGCGTGCAGGCGTGTACCGGAGTCGTTCAGTCGATAGCTTGCGGACGTGCGCCATGTGGCGAAGGTTGCGCCGTTGGCAACCGAATCGATGCGTCCCCCATAGGTGAGATCGAGGCGCTCGCCGATCGCAAACTTGTGCTGGGCGAATACGGAATTTGTCGTTTGTTGCGCATTGATGGGTGTGAATGTTCCAGCCGGCGCTGGTGATTGCGACGTCGTTGTGCGCTCCGTTTCCGATCGGAGTCCGAGGGTCAGAACCCCATATGCGCCGACCTTCAGATCGCCCTGATACTCGCCACCCAGCCGCGTGCCGCGATAACCGTTGCGACAATCGAAGGAGAAGAAGAAGGCGTCGAAACAGCCCTCGGTCTGCCAGATATTTCGGTCGGTCTGATTGCCGAACAGGTTGAACTGATTGCGGAGATTTCCATCCAGCGCATCAGTCGTCAGCTTCCCATAACCCTGAATGAACGTCGCGACCGAGTGATTGCGCGGGTTGAAGACGTTCGAGGCGGTGAACGCATTCGGGTTGTCGAAACGAATGGAATTGTCCGATCCCAGCAGGCCGAATTCGAGCGTGGCAGATTCAGACAGCCGATACGTCACACGGCCAGATGCGCCGCCCCGATTGGTTGGATCGCCCCACGGCAGCGCCGGCAACGGTCCGGACCCGAAGCCATACGTCAATGGTCGCGTGATGCGATAACCGTAGCGCGGAAACCCGTCGGCGTGCAGGCCATCGATGGCGAAGGCGTAGCTCAGTTTGTCGGTTCCGCCCGTGACAGACGCGCGCGTGTGGACCGTGCCGTAACTGCCGCCTTCTATCGTGACGGACGAGCGGGCCGGACCTTCGCCACGCCGGGTCAGGATGTTGATGACGCCGCCCATGGCGTCCGACCCGTACAGCGCTGATTGCGGTCCTCGCAGAACTTCGATCCGTTCGATGTCGCCGGCGACAAGACCGCCGAAATCGACGGAGCCATCGATCGACGATGGATCGCCGATGCGAATGCCGTCGATCAGGACCAGAGTTTGGCCGGGCGTGGCGCCGCGGATGGAGACCGACGCATTGCCGCCGGCTCCGCCGGTTTCTCTCACCTCGACGCCGGCCACGCCACGAAGCGCGTCCGCCAGGCCTTTGGAAGAACGCTTTTCGATCTGCGCGCTATCGAGGACCGTGATGGACGATCCGGTCCGGTCGATATTCGTCGAGACGCGTTCAGCCGTCACGACGATTTCATCGAGCGTTTCGGCTTTGCCGCCATTAGCCAGAAGAAGCGTTGGAAAAAGAGCGCATACACGCGCAGCAACAGCCGCAGAGCGGCCCAAGGACTTGCCAGACATAAATCCCCCTACCGTCCCACCGACGGAGCTAGAGTCGACTCGTCACTGGCCGGTCTCCTGGCTTGCGGGTCGAGGCCTCTCCCGGTCTTCCCGGAGACATGGTCTCCAGTGACTTTGCTCGGGGTCGGCTCACCGCTTACAGTTGCGGGGGCAGCTGCGGAATCTGGATAAATCCATCACCGCATTCCCGTTTCACCCCGGCTCTATCCGGGGCACCAACGACAGACCGAGCTTAGACACGGATTTTTGCGCTTGCAAACAAATTCTTGGACGCCGTTCAACCGTGAGTCGACGCAGCGTTCAGCGCGCCGGGGTCTCGCGCGTGCCTTGATCGGATTGATGTTGGCCGTCTGCGCGATGTCGACACTTGCGTCCGCCACCGACGCGCCTCGGCGCATAGCGTCTGCGAATCTCTGCGCCGACGAACTGCTGCTTACCTTGGCTGACGCCGATCAGATTGTTTCGCTCAGTCCGTTCTCGACTGATCCGGAAATGTCATTCCTGCACGAGAAGGCGAAGGCGTTTCCCGTCAATCGTGGCGTTGGAGAAGACATCGTCCGGTTGAAGGCCGACCTCGTGCTCGTCGGGCCCTACGACAGCCGCTACACGCGTGATCTGTTGACCGCGCAAGGCATCCGCTTTCTCAGCCTGACCCCATGGGACAACATCGAAGATGGCCGCAAACAGATTCGTCAGCTTGCGGCTTTGTTCGGGCATCCGGAACGGGGCGAAGCTCTCGTACACGAAATGAATGGGGCCCTCGACAGCATCAAAGGCCGGGCTTCGAAGGACGGGAGAGCGCCCTCGAGCCTCGTGCTGCATCGTCGCGGCTACGTGTTTCATGCGGGCGTGACGGGCGAAGTCGCGAAGCTCGCGGGCTTTCGCGATGTATCGGCGGCGTTGGGCGTGGGGCAGGCGGGATTCGTGCGTCTCGAACGCCTGCTCGTCGACCCGCCGGATTTCCTGCTGGTTTCACAGAACAGCGTTCTGGCGGGCGATCAGGGGCAGGCGTTGCTGGTCCACCCGGCGCTGCTGGAGTCTTTCCCCCTCGAGCGGCGGCTGGTGCTTCCCGATCAATTGACCATCTGCGGCGGACCTTCGACGATCGCTCTGGTGCACGCACTCGCGGGCGAGATCGACGCCAAGGTTCTGCGCTGAAGCCGCTAAGGCTTGATGCGAAGCGGTATCCCTGCGACCACAAGTTCGACTGTGTCGCAGGCGGCCGCGAGCTTCTGGTTCAGTCGGCCTTGATGATCCCTGAAATCCCGCGCCATGGCGTTGTCCGGCACGATGCCCTGTCCGACCTCGTTGGTCACGAATATGCAGGGGCCCTTCGTCGACGCGACGGCGTGCACGAGGCTGTCCACAGCCGGGCCGCACTCGAGTCCGGCGAACATCAGATTGGACAGCCACAACGTCAGACAATCGACAACCAGAATTCGGGCAGGATCCCCATTGCTGGTCAGCACACCCACGAGGTCGACCGGTTCTTCGATGGTGGTCCAGTTGGGGCCGCGGTCATGCCGATGCTGTTCAATTCGCGCCGCCATCTCGGCGTCTCCGGCCGTCGCTGTGGCGACGAGGAGGGGCGCGAGACCGCTCGATTCCGCCAGCGTGGCGGCGCGCCGGCTCTTGCCGGACCGGGCGCCGCCTAGAACCATGATGGAGCGATGCGTTTCAGCCTTAGTCATGGCGGCCATGTGCCACCCCGGCCCGCGCCCCGCAAGCCTTTCGGCTTCTTCAAACGAAGCTGAAACAATGCTAATCAATTCAACGGCTGGACTCTGCCTCGGTGCTTGATGAATTCCATATTTTCCAATCTGCCGACGACGGTTTTCGAAGTCATGTCCGGGCTCGCCCGCGACCTGAACGCGATCAATCTCGGTCAGGGCTTCCCGGATGACCCCGGTCCCGATGACGTTCGCCAGAAGGCGGCCGATGCAGTCTTGAACGGCTACAATCAATACCCGTCCATGATGGGCATACCGGAACTGCGCGAAGCCATCGCGGCCCATTACCGTCGATTTCATGGCGTCGATCTCGATCCGGCGCGCGAAGTCATGGTGACGTCGGGGGCGACGGAAGCCATTGCGGGCGCGTTATTTGCGACGATCGAACCGGGCGACGAAGTCGTGCTGATGCAGCCAACCTATGACGCCTATGTGCCGCTGGTGCTGAGAGCGGGCGGGATTCCGCGCTTCGTGACGCTCAGGCCGCCGCACTGGCATTTCAGCGAGGCTGATCTCGAGCGGGTGTTCACCAGCAAGACGAAAGCCGTCGTCTTCAACAATCCCCTGAATCCCTGTGGGGTGGTTTATCCGCGTGAGCAGATCGAACGGTTGGCGCGTTTTTGCATCCGTCATGACGTGATCGCCATCTGCGACGAAGTCTGGGAACATCTGATCTTCGACGGCCGGGAGCATGTGTCGATGATCGCCTTGCCCGGCATGCGCCAGCGGACGATCAAGATCGGATCTGCGGGGAAGATCTTTTCACTCACGGGCTGGAAGGTCGGGTTGGTCGCCGCTGCGCCAGAGCTGATGAAAGTCCTGTCCAAATCGCACCAGTTCCTGACCTTCACTACGCCGCCAAATTTGCAGGTCGCCGTGGCGCATGGGCTCGGTAAGGATACGGACTACTTCAGCGGCATGCGACAATCGTTTCAGCGCAGCCGCGACCGATTGTCGACTGGGCTGGCGCAGCTCGGCTTTTCAGTCCTGCCAAGTCAGGGAACCTATTTCGTCACCATCGACATTT
The DNA here is from genome assembly GCA_947472615.1 of Beijerinckiaceae bacterium. Classification (GTDB taxonomy): domain Bacteria; phylum Pseudomonadota; class Alphaproteobacteria; order Rhizobiales; family Beijerinckiaceae; genus Terripilifer. The sequence goes on along the minus strand of CANJEY010000004.1, from coordinate 13,943 downwards.
CCGCAATGGGATTGGATGACGAAACATTCTGCCGCAATCTGGTGACGAAATTCGGCGTTGCGGCCATTCCGGTGTCGGCGTTCTACACGGTCGATTCAGTAAAAAGTGTCGTGCGTTTCTGCTTTGCCAAATACGATGCAACGCTCGACGCCGCATTGCAGCGGCTCGAAAAGGCAGCCTCTCATCCCGACCTGCTGAAGGCCCCCTCATGAAGACCAGATTGATCGTCGCGTTCTGCGCCGCCTTCCTGTCGAGCGCCAGTCTGGCGCAGGAAAAAGTCGTCAACATCTACAATTGGTCGGACTACATCGACCCGACCGTGCTCGACGACTTCACACGTGAGACCGGCATTCGCGTCGTCTATGACACATACGACTCGAACGAAACGCTCGAGACCAAATTGCTCGCCGGGAAGACTGGCTATGACGTCGTCGCCCCGTCGGCGAGTTTTCTGCAACGGCAGATCCAGATCGGCGTCTATCAGAAGCTCGATAAGTCCAAGATTCCCAATCTGAAAAATCTGGCGTCGGACATCATGTCCCGACTCGCCACCTATGACCCGGGCAACCAGTTCGCCGTCAATTACATGTGGTTCACGACCGGCATCGCCTACAATGTCGAGAAGGCGAAGGCGCGCGTCGGCGACAAGCCCCTCGACAGTTGGGATTTCGTCTACAAGCCGGAAAATCTGCGCAAGTTCGCCGATTGCGGCGTCTACATGCTGGACAGCCCGGAAGACATTCTGACGACCAGCCTGCGGTTTCTGCAGATCAATCCAGATAGCAAGAACGCAGCCGACATCCGCAAGGGGGCCGATGCGCTAATGCGCGTGAAGCCGTTCGTGAAGAAATTTCATTCGTCGGAATATATCAACGCGCTCGCCAATGGCGACATCTGCCTCGCCGTCGGCTGGGCGGGCGACAGCTTTCAGGCGAGGAACCGCGCCAAGGAAGCGCGAAACAATGTCGACATCGAATATATGATTCCCAAGGAGGGAACGCTCATATCGATGGACAATCTGGCGATTCCAAAGGACGCAGCGCATGTGGCCGAAGCGCACGCGCTGATCGACTACCTGCTGCGGCCAGAAATCGCAGCCCGCAACTCCAATGTTACGAATTTTGCAAATGGAGTTGCGGCGTCGCGTCCGCTGGTGTCGCCGGACATTCTGAACAACAAAGCCGTCTATCCCGACGAAGCGATCATGAAGCGATTGTTCACCGCCACCGCCTACGATCAGGCGACGCAGAAGATCGTCACGCGCGAGTGGACGCGTGTGAAGACCGGCAAATAATCAATCGCTCAGCATTCGCTTCAGAAGATCGATGACTTCTGACAGCGACGCATCCTTGGCCGCGAGGCCCTCGATCTTGCGAACAGCGTGCAGCACGGTCGTATGATCGCGACCGCCGAAACGGCGTCCGATTTCCGGCAGGGACCGCAGCGTCAGTACCTTCGCCAGATACATGGCGATCTGCCGCGGTCGCACGACAGCGGCTGTCCGGCGCGCTGACAACAGATCGGAGCGGCTCACATTATAGTGGGACGCAACCAGCTTCTGAATCTCTTCGATCTTGATCCGCTTCGGCTCGCGCGATCTGATCAAATCGCTGATTGCGATTTCAGCCATTTCGACCGTCAGCGGAGCTCCCGTCAGGGTCGAATGCGCCAGCAAACGGTTGACGGCTCCATCGAGATCGCGCCCGTTCGTCTGGATCACGTGCGCCAGATAGCTGACGACCGCAGGCGGAACCTGAAAATTCGGCTGACTGATCTGCGCATTGGAGATGCGGGCTTCCAGAATCTTTGCCCGGAGCGATTCATCCAGCGAGCCCATTTCAACAGAGAGCCCGCCCATCAGGCGCGACCGTACGCGTTCATCGACGCTTTCGAGTTCAGCCGCGGGTCGGTCGGCGGCGGTCACGACCTGTCGGCCGGAATCGATGAGTGCATTCAGCGTGTGGCAGAATTCCTGCTGGATCTGCTTGCCCTGCAGAAACTGGATGTCGTCGATGATCAAGGCGTCGATGGACCGCAGCTTTTCCTTGTAGGCGATCGCGGTCTGCGACTTGAGCGCAGACACGAAGCCGTACATGAACTTTTCGGCGGTCAGGTAGATCACCCGTTTACCTGCGGCTTCGACCGCGTGCGCGATGGCCTGCAGCAGATGGGTCTTTCCGAGACCGACAGCCGCATGAATATAAAGAGGGTTGTATCGGATCGAGCGCGCATCAGCCGTCGCGATCTTCGAGCCGGCTCCATGGGCCAGCTGGTTCGGCCTGCCGACGAGAAAATTATCGAACGTCAGCCGGCGATCGAGCGGCGACCCGACAAGCCCAGTTGCGTCGGCCTCCCAACGCTTCACTGGCGACGGCGTCAGTCGCGCCGCGAGGTCGCCGACCCGCATCGGGCCGGGCCGTTTGTCATTTTCGAGTGGCGCATTGGCGACGCGACCGGATGTGTTCACACCTGTCAGTTGATGAGACCGCAATTGCTGAAACTGCGCCGTATTCGATCGGTGCGTCACACGGCTCGTCGAACGCACAACGACATTCACGCGCGAAGTCGGCGGAATTTCCTGCGCGATTAGCACCGACAGACGATCCAGATAATGAGAGTCGATCCAGCTCTTGAGAAACTTTGTCGGGACGGACAATTGCGCCGTCGACCCGTTCACGCCGTCGAGTTCGATACGCGCAAACCACGAACTGAAAACATGCTCGCCGACTTCCGCCTTCAATCGGCGCATGACGCGCGTCCAAACGTCGGCGTCGTGCGTCGCCGAAATTTCGGCCTCGACGGCTTCGGGGATCGATTGGTCTTGTTCGTTTTGGAACGCCATTATTTTTCTCTTTTTTCCATCGTGGCCAATGGGTGCATTCGATCTGGACGTATGGTCCGTGACGACGAAGCTGCTGCGTCAGTCAGCGGCCCGGGACGTCGACAAATCTCTCACAGCCTTGATAGAACAAAGCGTTGCAAGAGAATGCGCCAATCCAAACAATTCGGTTCGGCCGAAGGAGGAAAGAAGTCCTCCGTCGCGATGAATGCAAGACATAAGCATCCCCTCTTCGCGAAAGCGCAGTTGTCCGTTCGGACATAAATTGATCAGCGCACGCCGCACCGCGCCCCGCGACGAAAACATTCGACCCGTATGAATGGCGAGCTTCGTGGTCAGAATTTCGGCAGCGCTGCGCGCAGTCAGTCCCAGCGAAGCGTTCATCCAGCTCGGTCAAACGCCGTCGAAAAAACCTTACAATTCGACGCTTCGCGGCGCAATTCAATCGTGTCGCACGCTCGTCAGACTTGCGATGCGGACAAGTCGCATTTTGTATTAGATTCAGCCTTGACGCAGGCAAGCGGTTGAATCGGATGCGATAGGTTCCGATTCATTTTCCGGTCTCAAGTCTGTTTCGAATACGAAACCACTGCCGGCTTGAACGCCAAATAGGCTTGTCAAGCGGGCGTCCAACGGGCGGCAGAATCGCTTGCCGCGCAAGGTGTTGAATTATGTGCTGTTTGCGTGCGCGCCATCCGGCTTCGACAAAAAGAAATCCGTGTGGCATTTCGGCGCGAATTCCATGATGCGCAGCCTAACAAAAAGCCCGGCGCGAGGCCGGGCTTTTCCAAAATGCGATGCGTATGATCTCAGGACGCGAGCGACTTCACCCGCTTCGTCAGACGCGACACCTTGCGGCTGGCGGTGTTGCGGTGAACGACGCCATTCTGCGCAGCGCGCATGATGAGCGGCTCGGCGTCGTGAAGCGCGGTCTGGGCCTGCGCGGCGTTGCCGGACGCAATGGCCTCTTCGACCTTGCGGATGAAGGTGCGCATCTCACTGCGGCGCGACCGGTTAATGGCGGTGCGACGGGCAATCTTTCTGACGGCCTTCTTGGCCGAACTGGTATTCGCCATGGATATTCCCCGGGACGCATGCCGCCTATCGGGCACGCAAAACAAAACGAGGCGCCTCCCGGCGCCAAAGCTGCGGCCTTATAGAGGAAACGCAGGCCGTTCGTCAACGGAGGACCGGATGGATGGCAAAATCATCGGTTCCGACCCCTTCATACTAGCCCGCCGCCAGCAGGCGATCCAGATCGCGCGCCAGTTGCGCCTGCTCCGCCGCACGCCAGGGGGCCAGGGGCGGCATTGTCCGACTGAAAGTGGAATCGTCCTGCAGGTGCGCGAGACCCGCCTTCACGCCCGCCACCAGTGGTTTGCCGTCGAACAACTGGCGAATGGCAACGGCGCTCCGGAGCGCGGCCGCGTCTCCATCATGGAAGGCCCGTCGACACAGGCCGGAGTTGAGGTTTGCGGTCGCCGAAATGCAGCCTGCGAATTGTCCTGCGCGGGCGTCCAGTAGTACGGCCTCTGTAGAGGGGAACACGGCGAAACCCGGATTTTGCGCCGCTACTCCCCGCGCATAGGCCATGTCGCCGGAGGAATCCTTGAGGCCGACGATGCGGCCGCCGCTGTTTTTCAGAAGCAGATCGACCAGACCCGGCGTGAACGGAACGCCCGAGAGCGCCGGATAGTGATAGAGATAGAGGGGGACTGGCTGTGCGGAGGTCGCTTGCAGGATCGCCTCGAAATAGGCCGCCACGCCCAGATCCGGCACACCCTTGTAATAGAAGGGCGGCAACGCCAGCGCCCCGGCGAAGCCGAGTTCTGCCGCGCGCCTCGTCAAGGCGATGGCGTCCGCCAAAGCCGATGCGCCGACGCCGACCATCATCCGGGACGGATCTGAGCGTTCCGCAGCGGCCGCCATGACCCGGAACCGCTGGTCGCGGGAGAAGGACGTGGCCTCACCGGTCGTTCCGAGCACATTGAGGCCGTCACACCCGTTCGCGAGCAGGTGATTGGCGAGCGTTGTAAAGCGGTCGATATCCGGTTCGAACGCATCCGTGATCGGCGTTGCGATGGCGGCTATGGCGCCCCGAAGCTTGCTCATTTTTTACTCCAACGAAAATCGCCGCCGCGAACCCGCAGCGGCGACTAGCAGAAGCCCGTGAAGAGCGAAAGCTGCGCGGCCGTCAGAGGCCTTCGAACAGGGCGGTCGAGAGATAACGCTCAGCGAAGGACGGGATGATGATCACGATATTCTTTCCTTCGTTGCCGGCGCGCAGACCGACCTCGATCGCGGCCGCGACGGCCGCGCCCGACGAAATACCGACCGGAATGCCTTCCCGGCGGGCGATCAGCCGCGCCATATCGAAAGCGGTCTGATTGCCGACCGTTACGACCTCATCGATCACCGACCGATCCAGTACGCCGGGCACGAAACCCGCCCCGATGCCCTGAATCTTGTGCGGACCGGGCTGACCGCCCGACAAAACCGGCGAGTCTTCGGGCTCGACGGCGACGATTTTCACCGACGGCTTGCGGCTCTTCAGCACCTGACCGACGCCCGTGATGGTCCCTCCGGTGCCGACGCCGGAAATCAGGAAGTCGACGCCGCCGTCGGTGTCGTTCCAGATTTCCTCCGCCGTCGTGCGGCGGTGAATCTCGGGATTGGCGGGATTCTCGAACTGCTGGGGAATGAGTGCGCCCGGCGTCGACTGGACGATCTCCTGCGCTTTCGCGATGGCGCCCTTCATGCCCTGCGCGGCGGGGGTGAGCACCAGTTCGGCTCCGAGCAGCGCCAGCATCTTGCGGCGCTCGATCGACATCGATTCCGGCATCACCAGAATGAGCTTGTAGCCGCGCGCCGCCGCCACGAAGGCCAGCGCGATGCCGGTGTTGCCCGACGTGGGTTCGACCAGCGTGGACTTGCCGGGCGTGATCTTGCCGCTGGCTTCCAGAGCGTCGATCATCGCGACGCCGATGCGATCCTTGACGCTGGAGATCGGATTGAAGAATTCCAGCTTCGCGAGGAGATTGGCTTTGACGCCTTTTTCCTTCGCCAATTTGTTCAGGCGCACGAGGGGCGTGTCGCCGATCGTGTCGGTAATGGACTCGTAGACCCGGCCTCGACCGGCTTTGCCTGCTATCGCCATGTCTTCATCCTCTCGTTCGTGTTCCTCGCGCTTCTATTTTACAGAAATAACTCGTTATAAAAATGATATCACAAATCATATTGTAAAATCTACGCCCGTTTCTTGGCCTTCGAACGCCTGCATCTCATTGGCCCGGCGGCAGAGGTCGTCGACCGTTACGGCGTCGAGCGCCGCCAGAAATGCGGTCCCTGCATGGTCGATCATCGGGGTGACGACCGCTTCGACGAGGCGCGATTCCGCCACCGGAGCCTCGTCGTCGAAACCTTCGTTCATTGCCGCCCGCACGATTTCGCCCGCAGTGATTCTGCGGCGCTCGCGAGCCAGTTCATAGCCGCCCCGAGGACCCCGGACGCCTTTCAGAATGTTGGTCTTCACCAGAGCCTGCAACAGGGTCTCAAGATGCCGGGGCGGCAGATTGTGACGTCCGGCTAGCGCCTTGGCCGCAACCGGCTGCGGCCGGGCGTGCAGCGCGACATCAACGACGGCTGCAATGGCGAGGCGGCTGCGGCGCGACAGCAGATTCATTCGACCCGCCCCTTCATCTGAGCCGTTGTGCCTGTCGACCCGAATCCGCCAGCGCCGCGAACCGTCGCGTCGAGCGTCTCGGCCACCTCGAAGCGGACGCGCGTTACGGGCGCGAACACCAATTGGGCGATCCGCTCCCCACGGGTCACCTCGAACGGCAATGATCCAAGATTGACGAGCATGACGCCCACTTCCCCGCGATAATCGGAATCGATCGTCCCGGGTGAATTTAAGACCGTAACGCCATGCTTCAAGGCGAGACCGGACCTTGGCCGGACTTGCGCCTCATATCCGTCGGGCAATTGAAGGGAAAGCCCAGTCGGGACGAGCTCGCGCGCGCCCGGTTCGATCACCAGTTTGGAATGCGGCGGCGTCGCAGCGAGCAGATCGACTGCCGCCGCGCCGGCGCTCTGGTAGGCCGGGAGCGGGAGTCCCTCGCCATGCGGCAGGATCCTGATCGGGACGATCACAGCTGTGCTCCGAGCATGGTGGCGAAGCGTGCGACGAGCCGTTCCGCAACGTCGACTTTCGAGAGTTTCGGCCAGGATTCGACGCCTGCTGTCGTCACCAGATGGACGGTGTTCTGGTCGCCGCCCATGACGCCGGTTTCGGGCGCGACATCGTTCGCGACGATCAGGTCGCACTTCTTGCGCCCCAGCTTTTCCTGAGCGTGCTGCAGCACTTTCTCGGTCTCCGCCGCGAACCCGACTACCAGCGCCGGCCGGTCGGCCGGTCGGTTGGAGATAGTCGCCAGAATGTCGGCATTTTCGATGAGCGTTAGGGTTGGGGTTCCGGCAGCGCCCTTCTTGATTTTCTCTTCGCTCGATCGCGCAACGCGCCAATCGGCGACGGCGGCGGTCGACACGAAAATATCGGCGGGCAATGAAGCCTCGACCGCCTTGAGCATGTCCTGAGCGGATTCGACATGCAGGGTGGTCACGCCGGCGGGATCGGGAATAGCAACAGGGCCGCTGATCAGCGTCACATGCGCCCCGGCCCGCGCGGCGGCGGCCGCAATGGCGTGTCCCTGCCGGCCGGAGGATCGGTTGGCGATGTAACGCACGGGATCGATCGGTTCATGCGTTGGGCCGGACGTCACCAACACATGTCGTCCCTTGAGGGAGAGCGAATGGCTTTGCTCGCCCTGCAAAGGCAGTTCAGTGTCGGCCGCCAGCGCCGCCTCGATCGCGGCGACGATCTCAAGCGGTTCCGCCATCCGGCCTGGCCCAAACTCGCCGCAAGCCATGGACCCGTCGTTGGGCCCGACGAATGCAACGCCATCCGATTTCAGGATCGCAATATTTCGCTGTGTCGCCGGATGCAGCCACATGCGCAGATTCATGGCCGGCGCGGCCAGCGTTCGCTTGTCGGTCGCCAGCAATAGGGTAGACGCGAGATCGTCCGCCAGTCCGTTCGCCATTTTCGCCAGCAGATTGGCGGTCGCCGGGGCCACGACCACAAGGTCCGCATCGCGGGACAATTCGATATGTCCCATTTCGGCTTCGTCAGTAAGGGAAAACAGATTTTCGTAAACCTTGTCGCCTGAAAGGCTCGCGACGGACAATGGCGTGACGAACTGATGCGCAGCCGCCGTCATCACAGCGCGTACGCTCGCGCCGCGCTCGCGCAGTCGGCGAATGAGATCGAGCGCCTTGTAGGCCGCTATCCCCCCGCCGATGACGAGCAATATGCGTTTGCCTTCGAGCATTCGTCACCCTCGCCCGCAGGCGAATTCACATCCGGCTCTCAAACTAGCTGAGGAACAGCGCAGCCGCCAGAAGGACCGCGATCGTCCACAAGGCGAGCGCGCTCCTGCGATTGCTTCTGGCTTCGGCGCGGCCGATGTCGGCGATCGAAGCGCCCGAAAGCGGAATTCCCTGCTCTGTTGCGGCTTCAAACCGGCTCACCAGCCGCTCGGCGCGTTCCAGCATATCCGGAAGGCTCAACGCCATCCGGCCCAGCGAGGCGATTCCACGCCCCGCGTCGTGCAGCATGCCAGCTGGTCCGAGGTTCTGCTCGATCCAGCCGCGGACGACCGGATCGGCCGTCGACCACATGTCGAGGTGTGGGTCCAGCGACCGCGCCACGCCTTCGACCACCACCATGGTCTTCTGCAGCAGCACGAGTTCGGTGCGCGTCTTCATGTCGAACAGCGCGGTGATCTCGAACAGCAAGGTCAGCAGTCTAGCCATTGAAATTTGGTCTGCTGTGCGGGAATGGATCGGCTCGCCGATCGCCCGGATCGCCATGGCGAAATCGTCGACGCTGTGGCGGGGCGGGACGTATCCGGCTTCGAAATGAACTTCCGCGACGCGGCGATAATTGCGGGTGATGAAACCATAGAGAATTTCGGCGAGAAACCGTCGCTCCTTCAGCCCAAGCCGCCCGACGATGCCGAAATCCACGGCGCATAACCGGCCGTCGGCATCGAGAAACAGATTCCCCTGATGCATATCGGCATGGAAAAATCCGTCGCGAACCGCGTGACGCAGAAAAGATTGGATGACGGTTCGGCCGAGGGCCGGCTTATCAATTTCGCGGGCGTCCAGACCTTTAAGGTCAGACAACGGCGTGCCGTTGATCCATTCCAGCGTCATCACAGCCTTGGCGGTGCGGTCCCAGTCGATCGCGGGCACGTGGAAGTCCACGTCCTTGGCGACATTCTCGGCGAACTCGGAGGCAGCGGCCGCCTCGAGACGGAAATCCATCTCCATCGTCACGGTGCGGGCGAGGGTGTCGACGACCTCGACCATCTTCAGTCGTCTGGCTTCGGCCGAATAGCGCTCCGCCAGACGGGCGGCGAAATACATGTCGGACAGGTCGCGTCTGAAGCGGCGTTCCACGCCCGGCCGCAGGATCTTGACCGCGACCTCCCGGACGCCTTGGCCGTTCCGAACCGTCGCCTTGTGAACCTGTGCGATGGAGGCGGCCGCGACCGCGTCGCCGAACGTTTCGTAGACTTGTCCGAGAGGTTGGCCGAAGGCGGCTTCGACGGTGCGAATCGCGTCGTCGCGCGAGAACGCCGCCATCCGGTCTTGGAGCGCCTCCAGCGATCGCGCTGCGTCGATTCCGACCACATCCGGCCGGGTCGCCAGAAACTGGCCGAGTTTCACATAGGACGGACCCAGCCGCGCGATCGCGATGGGAAGGCGCGACGATCCCCCCACGGTCCCGCGCCGCGCCAGCAACCGCGCCGCCAGCAGCGGAAACCCCATTCCGGGCGGAACCATGACGGGATCGACGTTCGACAGGACGCCTTCACGCGCCAACACGAAGCCGGCGCGAGCGAGTCGAACGAAATGGACAATGGTTCGAAACACGGCGGTTCAGAGTTTCCAGCCGGAATGGATCGCCACGACCCCTCCGGTCAGCCGCGTGAATGACGCGCGGCGGAAACCGGCGTCCTCGATCATCGATCTGAACCGTTCCGGGTTCGGGAATTTGCGAATGGACTCGACTAGATAGCGGTAAGGCTGTCCGTCTCCGGTGACGACCTTACCGATGGCGGGGATCGCGGTGAACGAATAGGCCTCGTAGAATTTGTCGAGCAGCGGCACATCGACCATCGAGAATTCGAGACATAGAAACCGGCCCCCGCGCCGCAGCACCCGATAGGCATCCGCCAGCGCCTTCTCGATGCGCGGCACATTGCGGATGCCGAACGCGATCGTGTAGGCGTCGAAACTGCCGCTCTCGAACGGCAGATCCTCCGCATTCGCCTCGATGAAATCGACCTGCGTGTCGAGGCTGCGCTTCTGCGCCCGTTCGCGGCCGACCTGAAGCATGTCGCCATTGATGTCCGCGACCGTGACATGCGCGCCCGATCCGCCCGCCTCGGCGATGCGGAACGCAACGTCGCCGGTGCCGCCTGCCACGTCCAGATGGTCAAACCGGCCGCCCCGCGAGGGCTTGACCATGCCGACCAGCACGTCCTTCCAGGCGCGATGCAGGCCTGCAGACATCAGGTCGTTCATCAGGTCGTATTTCGAGGCGACCTTGTGAAAGACATCGTTCACCATGTCCTGCTTTTCGCCGAGGGGAACTGACGAAAAACCGAAATGCGCCTGCGGCTCTTCGGGGGAACGGTCCGAACTCTCGAAACTGGACATGACAAACTCCAAACCGGGCGGGACCATAGCGCCAGACGAACGCAATGGCTATGTAGGCTTCCTGCCGATTGGGGTCGCCCATGCCCGAACTTCCCGAAGTCGAAACCGTCCGCCGCGGACTCGAGCCTGTCATGGCCGGTCAGCGGATCGCGACAGTCGAGCAGCGCCGGAAGGATTTGCGGTTTCCATTTCCGGCGAATTTCACAGCGCGCCTGAGCGGCCGCACCATTGCGTCGCTGGGCCGCCGCGCAAAATATCTGCTGGCCGATCTGGATGACGGGCAGGTTCTGGTGATGCATCTAGGCATGTCCGGCTCGTTTCGGATCGGCGGCGAAATACCGGGCGTCTTCCATCACGATAGATCGAAAGCAGCGGTGCACGATCACGTCGTGTTCCGGATGCAGAACGGTGCCGAGATCACTTACAACGATCCCCGCCGGTTCGGGTTCATGGACCTGATCCCGCGCTCGGAACTGGCCGCTCACGCGCTGTTCAGGCGGATCGGCATCGAGCCGCTGGGCAATGAACTGGACGGGGCCGCTGTCGCCAAAGCCTTCGCCGGCAAGGCGGCGCCACTGAAGGCCGCCCTGCTCGATCAGACCCTGATTGCGGGCCTCGGCAATATCTACGTCTGCGAGGCGCTTCACCGCGCCCGCCTGTCGCCGCGCCGGGCAGCCGGAACAATAGCGGGAGGCGGAAAGCCGACGCCTCGTTCGGACCGGCTGGCCGAAGTCATCCGCGACGTTCTGGTCGAAGCCGTCGAGGCGGGAGGATCGTCCCTGCGCGACCACCGCCAGACCGATGGCGCGCTGGGCTATTTTCAGCATCGCTTCAGGGTTTACGACCGCGAGGGCGAGCCCTGCCCGACGCCGTCTTGCAAAGGCGTCGTCCGGCGGATCGTGCAGTCGGGCCGGTCGACTTTCTTCTGCGGCGAATGTCAGCGATAAGCCATTAAACCTGTCAGGGTATGGAGATCAGCGTGGCCTATGTATTCCTGTGTTCGGGCGTCCGTACGCCGGTCGGCCGCTATGGCGGCAGCCTCTCGGCGGTGCGGCCCGACGATCTGTTGGCGCAGTCGATTGCGGCGCTGCTGGCCCGTAATCCTGGTTTGCCGGCGTCGGCGATCGACGAGGTCTACGCCGGTTGCGCCAACCAGTCTGGCGAGGACAACCGCAACGTCGCCCGCATGTCACTGCTGCTCGCCGGGCTGCCGCAGGAGATTCCGGGCGTCACCCTGAACCGGCTTTGCGGATCGGGGCTCGACGCGGTGGGGTCTGCGGCGCGCGCCATCCGGTCGGATGAAATTGAGGTCGCCATCGCGTGCGGCGTCGAATCCATGTCGCGCGCGCCCTTCGTCATACCGAAAGCGACCGACGCTTTTTCGCGTCACGCCGAGATCCACGACACCACGATCGGCTGGCGCTTCGTCAATCCGCGCATGAAGGCGCTCTATGGCGTCGACGCGATGGGCGAAACGGCAGAAAATCTGGCCGAGGAGCAAAAGATCGCGCGCGCCGATCAGGATGCGTTCGCATTCCGCAGCCAGAAACGCTCCGCCGCCGCGCAGGCGAGCGGACGTCTCGCGATGGAGATCGCGGCCGTCGAGATCAAGGATCGAAAGGGTGGCGTGACGCTTGTCGAGCGCGATGAACATCCGCGCGAAACCACGATCGAGAAGCTCGCGTCTCTCAATCCTATTTTCCGGAAGGGCGGATCGGTGACCGCAGGCAATTCATCGGGCGTGAACGACGGCGCGGGAGCCATACTCGTGGCGTCGGCCAAAGCGGTCGACAAGTATCGCCTTTCGCCGCTTGCGCGCATTTCCGGCCTCGCGACCGCCGGCTGCCCGCCGCGCATCATGGGCATCGGGCCGGTTCCGGCGAGCCAGAAACTGATGCAGCGACTGAATTTGCGCATCTCGGATTTCGATGTCGTCGAGCTGAATGAAGCGTTCGCCGCGCAATCGCTCGCCTGCACGCGAGGGCTCGGACTGCCGGACGACGCGGAGCACGTCAACCCGAACGGCGGCGCGATCGCCATCGGTCATCCGCTCGGCATGTCGGGCGTCCGCATCGCGCTGTCGGCGGCGTTGGAGTTGCGCGAGCGGAAGGCAAAACGCGCTTTGGCAGCCATGTGCATCGGAGTCGGTCAGGGCATTGCGCTGGCGCTTGAAAGCGTCGCCTGATTGGGCGATCCTGCCCTCGATTTTCAAGATAGGACGCGGACATGAAGGTTGCGCTCATCCAGATGAATTCCGGCAGCGACAAGGCGGCGAACATCGCCGCTGCGACCGACCTGATCGAACGCGCCGTCGCCGAGGAGCGACCCGACTGGATCTGTCTCCCGGAAGTGTTCGATTTCATGGGCGGATCGCACGCCGACAAGGTGAAAGCCGCCGAACGGATGCCGGGCGGCCCCGCCTATTCGGCCATGCAGGCGCTGGCGAAGAAGCACGGCGTCTTCATTCATGCCGGCTCCATCCTCGAAAAGATCGGCGGCGAACCGCGCGTCGGCAACACGACCGTCGCGTTCAACCGCAATGGTGAGGAGATTGCCCGCTATCGCAAGATCCACATGTTCGACATCACCGGCCCCGACGGACAGCAATACAACGAGAGCAGTTCCATGAAGCCCGGTGAGGAAGTCGTGACCTATGACTGCGACGGCGTCACGGTCGGATGCTCGATCTGTTACGACATTCGCTTTCCCGATCTGTTTCAGGCGTTGGCCGACAGGGGCGCGCAGGTGATCGCGCTGCCGGCCGCATTCACGCTGCAGACCGGCAAGGATCACTGGGAGGTTCTCAGCCGCGCCCGCGCGATCGAAACCGAAACTTATTTCTGCGCCTCGGGTCAGACGGGCACGTTCCAGCAGGGCAACGAGACGCGCGCCACCTATGGGCATTCGCTGGTCGTCGATCCGTGGGGGCTCGTGGTGGCGAAAGCGTCCGACGGCGTCGGCTATGTGGCGACGCGGATCGATCCCGAACGTGTGAAGAAAGTCCGGCAGATGATCCCGGTCGCGCAGCACAAGAGAAGATTGTCGTAAGGGGGCGGGTGTGGAGCGTTCAAAGGTAGGTCAGATCAACATGTACAAGCTTCTCTCTGCGGAGGCGAAGCGGTCTGATGAAATGCAGGCGCTGTTTGACTGGCTTCAGGAGCAGGACAAGGGACTGCCCGATCTCTCGACATTGTCAATGCCAGAAGCCCGCGCGATCCGGGCGAAGCAAGCGGCGCGCACCAATGCCGATCTTCCAGAGGTGGAGAGCGTCACACGCGTTGAAATTTCCGGCCTCGGCGATGCGCCGCCGATC
>CANJEY010000003.1 GCA_947472615.1 Beijerinckiaceae bacterium | reverse complement strand
GACCATCATGACGAGCGTCTGGCGAAAATCGTCACGGGACTCGAAGCCCCCAAGCACGCCTTCGATGTGGCGCGCGATCTGTTTCCCCGCGCCATCGGTACAGGACACGAACGGCTGGCGATGTCGGAAAGCATCGCGCACCTGAACTTTCTGATGCATCGCGGCCGCATCGAGCGCGTGCACGATCGCGCCGGTACGCTGCGGTTCAGCCGCGGTTGAATCTGCTTATTTGCGGATGAACACGCTCTGCGTCAGCGCGGTCCACGCCTCGTAATCGGCGACGTAATTCGGCCGGTTGGTGAGATAGAGCTTCCGCACGTTCGTGGTGCCGGTCGTCGGCATGTTGTTGCGCGCCGACGAATAGCCGAGCTTCTGGTACATCTCCTGTCCCTCCCGGGAGAGCGCAAAGTCGATGAACAGCATGGCGGCGAACGGATGCGGCGCCTTGCTGGCGAGCGCCAGCGACGTATCCGTGACCGGCACGGGACCGGGCGCATTCCATGCGATGGGCGCGCCTTGCGCGCGGCTCGCCAGAACATGCGAATCATAGGTGGTCCACGACAGCGGCGCTTCGCCCGAGATCGTCAGATTGGCGAGCGCGCGGCCGAGCAACGGATAGACGCGATTGTTTTGCTGGCCGAGCTTGCGGACGAAATCCTCGCCATGCGTCAGCACCATCGCGCCGATCACGTTGGCGGTGGTCGACATCGAATAGGAGATCGCCATGCGGCCCTTCCACTTCGGATCGAGCAGATCCTGATAGGTCTTGGGTGCGTCTTCGGGCTTGATGATGCTGGTGTTGTAGCCGATGCCCACATAGCTCTCGCGCGCGCTGATCCACATGCGATTGGGCTCGATCGCCGACGCCGGATATTCGGCCGCCTGCGGCGTCGCGTACGGCTGCAGAACGCCCTGCTCGCGCGGCACGATCAGCCCATAGGACGACAGTTCAAACACATCGACCTGAAACAGGCCCGCGCCATATTCCTCGATCACCTTGCGGGCGACGTCTTCCGACGTGGCGCGCGGCATCTGGGCGTCGAGATAGGGATAGATCTGCCGGAAGCGTTCGATCAGCGGCTGAATCTGTGTGCCGGTCGTGTAGATCATCAGCGCGCCTTCCTTGCGCGCGCCGGCCTCGAGCACCTGCTGGCGGTCTGCGGCGGAATAGCTGGCGATCTCGGCCACGGTCGCGGGTGCGCTGTTCGACGCGACCGGCGCGAGGGCTGCCGCCCATGCAAGCGCCGACGCCGCAAGACGCGCGGCCCTGTTCGATGCGCTGGGATGTCCGGATCTGCTCATGGTTTCCTCCGCGGCGCCGCATTGCTGCGCGTTTGCGCGAATCTATCCGAACCTCGCCGCAGATTCCAGTGAGGCCGCGACTCCAGCGAGGCTTGCCAGCCCGCAGGTCTGTGACATGATGCGGGCAAGCTCCTTCCGCGCCTTATCTGGAGACGGACATGTTGCCGAAACGCCTTCGTGGATTATTTCTGGGACTTGCGTTGAGTTCGGGCGCCGCTCCCGTTCTGGCGCAGACGCCTGCCGTCAACGTCGAAGCGATCTATGCCGAACTCGCCAAGCTGCCGCCGAAAGAGCGGGAGGCGAAGGTCATCGAAGGCGCGAAACGCGAGGGCAAGCTCGTCATCATCAACACGCTGCGTGGACAGAATGTCGAACAGGCGCGGCTGTTCACCAAGCGCTATCCGTTCGTGCAACTCGACTCGACCAACGACATCGGCTCGCAGGATGCGGGCGAACGGTTGTATGCCGAGGAGACGGCGGGACGGCATCTGACCGACGTCGTCACAGGCGCACTGTCTGATTTCCAGCCGGCCCTGAAGGCCAACATGCTGGCGCGCTATTCGTCGCCCGCGACCGATTCAATCCTGCCCGTCTATAAAGGCTTCAAGGACGAACAGAACCGCTGGATTCCATGGTTCTGGAGCGAGCACGGCATTTCCTACAACACCAATCTCGTGCCGCCCGACAAGGCTCCCAAAGGCTGGATGGATTTGTGCAATCCGTTTCTGAAAGGCCAGGTTTCGTTCGACCCGGCCGAAACGCGCTTTCTGTCCGGCCTGAACGCCATGATGGGCGAGGAGAAGCTGAAAGAATTCCTCAAGTGCATGGGGCAGAACCAACCCATCGTCCAGCGCGGACATGACCAGCGAATGGCGCTGATGCTGGCGGGCGATCACATGGCGCAGGGGGACAATTACCTGTTCACCGGCCTCAAGGCGCAACGTGAAAAAGGCGCGCCGTTCGCAATGGTGCTGACAGCGCCGATTCTGTCGTTGTCGGGCATCGCAGTGATTAACCGGAACACGCCGCACCCCTATACGGCGGCGCTGTTCGTCGACTGGCTGCTGTCGGATGAGAATCAGCAATTCTTCGCCAGAGAATTGCGCGGCCCGGTGACGCTGAAACATCCTTTCATTCCCGAGGACGCACCGCTGGTCGCGTTCACCGATCCCCCGCCGGAAACCGTCGCTCGACTGATCGGATACTGGCGCGAATTCATGGAGCCGAAGAAATGAGCAATTGGGAACCGCCCGAGAAAGTTGCGCGCGAGGACATTCTGAAATCGTCGGACGCCGTTCTGGGTCGTCCAAGTCTCGAGCTGAAACAGACGGAAGACATTTTCCGCATCGAGGCGCTGGGCCTCGAATGGGACATCGGCACGATGGCCTACGAGCCGGCCGATGGAAATGTCGCGCGCGGCGCGGATGGCAAGAAGATCGGCATCTTCCTGCTGCATGGCGGCTCCGGCGACTACAAGTCAATGGAGCCGATGGCGAAGACCTACGCCGGCAAGTTCGGCCACAAGGCCGTGGCGATGAGCTTTCCGGGCCGCCATTATCTTGACGATCCGAGCCGCGACTGGCCGGGCGACACGATCAAGGCCGACGGCACGGTGCGCACGCCGATCTGGAAGCGCGGTGAATATGTGACGCGCGACCAGTATGACATCATTCGCGACGACAAGATGCGCATGCGCTACGGGATTCGCACACTCGCCAAGGCGAAGCCCGGCACAATGTTCCACGAACGCATGGCGGCATGGCCGGTGGCGTTCGAGAAGGGGATGGTCGAGGCGCTTGCGCGACATTTCCCCAAAGACGAATATTCGGTCTACGTCACCGGCCACTCGACCGGCGGGCCGTTCGTGTTCATGCTGAGCCAGCGCGCGCCGAACGTCGCGGGCGTCATCGCGATCGAAAATTCGTCGTTCGGCTACATCGCGAGCGAGTCGAATGCATGGTCGGGCGGTCTCGGCAAGGTCGCCGGCTACGAACGCGTGACGAAGAAGAAGGAGGGCCGCAAGGATCCCTTCGATGAACTCTACATCCGCACATGGCGCGATCGCGCGCGTTACGCAGGCCCCGAGGCGCTGGGTCAGGAAGGCCCGACCGCCCTCATGCGTTTGCCCTGGCTGATGGAGGAAATCTTCGACTGGTGGGACAAGACCAAGATGCGCCCGCAGTTCAAGGTCGAATACATCATCACCCACAAGGTCATGGACTCGCAGATCAAGGCCGCGAAGGTTGCGGCGGCCCGGTTGAAGCTCAACGAAGCCGAGACACAGGCGCTCGTCGATCACTACATCGGCCTGTCGCATCCGCTCGAAGGGCCGGGAACGCGGCCCGTGCCGCCCGTGCTGTTCATCATCGCGAAAGACAGCCGCGACCACACGCCGGATGTTTACAACGAGGTCATCCTGCCGATGTTCGCCAAGATGGATCGCGCCCCGAAGGTTCGGCTCGTGCAGTTCGGCGCGGGCGTCCACACCTACAACAAGTCCGAAGAGGGCTTGCCGCTCGGCATCGTGCCCACTGCGGCGGAACTCTACCACGAGGCGATCACCAAGGGTTATTTCGTCGTCTGAACAAACACGGGAGGAAACCATGTCTGCGCGCCCTCACGGGCGGAGAGCCTTGTTGCTCGCCGCCAGTTTCGTAGCTTGTGCGTCGACCGCGTGCGCGCAGGAGCCCGCCGAATTCTTCCGGGGCCAGACCATTTCGATCATCGTCGGCTCTGACCCGGGCGGCGGATACGACGCCTATGCGCGGCCCGTGTCGCGACATCTTGGGCGTCTCATTCCAGGTCAGCCTAGCATCACGATCAAATACATGCCGGGCGCAGCCAGCATCGTGGCGGCCAACTACCTCTATTCGGCGGCCTCGCGCGACGGGCTCACCATCGGGGCGATCCAGCGGCAGATCCCGTTCGAACCTCTGCGCGGCAACGAAGCAGCGCGCTACGATCCGTTCAAGATGGACTGGCTGGGCAGCGTCACGGCCGAGACAGCCGTTTTCATGGTGTGGAAGTCCGCGCCGCATCAAAAGGCCGCCGACATCCTGACCACGCCGCTGATCGCCGCGAGCCTTGGAACCGGCACCGATGGCGAAGTCGAAACGCAGGCCATGATCCGTCTGCTCGGCGCGCCGATCAAGCTCATCACCGGCTATCGAGGCACCCCCGACTCGCTGCTGGCGCTGGAGCGCGGCGAAGTGCAGGGCGTCCACGGCATTTCGTGGTCCTATGTCAAGACCAAGAAGCCCGACTGGCTGAGGGATGGAACAGTCCGGCTGCTGCTGCAGAGCGGCCTCAAGCCGCATCCCGACCTGCAGAATCTGCCGTCGCTTTACGATCTCTCGGCAAACGACGAGACGCGGCTCGTCTGGGACCTCATCCTCGCCCCAAAGGTGATGTCGCGGCCCTTCATGTTGCCGCCCGGCGTGCCGGCGGATCGCGCCGCCGTGCTGCACGAGGCGTTCGGAAAGCTGATGCGCGATCCGCAATTTCTCGCCGACATGGAGCAGCAGCAACTCGAAGTGCTGCCCACCAGCGGCGAGGAGATCAAATCGCTGATGACGCGGCTTTACGCAGCACCGCCAGCCATCACCGCCCGCATGCGCGCGGCCATCAGCGTCGACGGCAAATGACGCTGCTTGCGCGATACGCCCGAACCATGCTTGTTCGGGCCGATAAATCCGGAGGAAATCCATGAAGAAGGTGCGCGTGGCCTTTGTGGTCGGCGATTATCCGCCCGAACAGCGCAAGCTGCGCGAGGACGCGGCCAAATCCTACGCGTCGGCGGATGTCGATGTCGGGATCATCTCTGTCGCGGCGCGGCCGTTCGACGGCCTGACCCCGGCGGAAATTCAGGCGGCGTCGAGCCTGTTCCACGAGTCATTTCGGCAGGCCGAGCGCGAAGGCTATGATGCTGTCGTGCCACTCGGCATGCTCGACCTCGGCGTCGATGGCGGACGTTCGACGGTCGATATTCCGGTCATCGGTCCCCTGCATGCCGCGCTGCATGTCGCCGCGCAGGTCGGCGAGAATTTCGGAATCGTCTGCTACCATCCGTCCGCGATTCCACGCCAGCGCGCGCAGTGCATCGCGTATGGCATGGAGCAATTCGTCGCCGGCCGCCGCGCGAGCGGATTCTATCTGCAACATATCGCCCAGAACCGCCAACAGATGATCGACTCGTTCCTGATGGCGGCGCGCGACCTGATCGAGAAAGACGGCGCCGACGTGATCATCCCGCAGGGCATCACCCAATGCCCGGTTCAGATGCAACCGGACTGGCTCAGCAAACAATTGGGCGTGCCGGTCATCGAAGGCATCGGCGCCCCGATCCGCATGGCCGCCATGCTGGCGCAACTCGGCGTCAGCCAGAGCCGCGTGCGCTGGCAGAAATCAGGATCGCAACCACAATGATGGGCTCGAGGATTTTCATGCTCCGCAAGACAGTTTTCGCGATTGGCCTGCTGGCCGCGACGCCCCACCTTCACGCGCAGGATGCGCCGGCCTTCGCGGCCAGATCCGTGACGGTGCTGATCGCATTCGAGCCGGGCGGCTCTTACGACGTGTACGGGCGTCTGGTGGCGCGATTCCTCGGCGCGCATCTGCCCGGCAAGCCGAACGTCATCGTGCAGAACATGCCCGGCGCGGGCGGGCTGATCGGGGCGAACAATCTCTACGAAGTCGCCGCCCGGGATGGTTCGGTCGTCGGCGAGATTTCGCAGACCGCCGCCATCGGGCAGGCGCTGTCGACGCCGGGTGTCCGCTACGACGTGCGAAAGTTCAACTGGGTCGGGCGCATGACGTCCAACGTCCAGTTGATGCATTCGTGGAAGACCGCGAACGGCAAGAACATGGACGATGCGCTCAAGATGGAGATCATCGTCGCCGGCACCGGGCCGACGTCTTCGTCGGTCGTCTTCCCGAAGATCATGAACGACCTGCTCGGAACGAAATTTCGCGTCGTGCCGGGTTTTCAAGGCGCGGCGTCGGCGACGCTCGCCATGGAGCGACGCGAGGTCGATGCAGTCGTGCGCCCGTGGTCCGAGATCAAGGCGCGCAATCCCGACTGGGTGCGCGACGGGGTGATCCACCCTCTCGTGCAATTCTCGCTATCGCGCCATCCGGACCTGCCCAAGATACCGGCCGTCGTCGATCTCGCGCGCGACGAACGTCAGCGACAATTGCTGTCCCTGTTCGCCAGCGGCAGCGATGTGGGCAATGCGCTCGTGCTGCCGCCAAACACGCCGGCCAGTATCGTGGCGACCTATCGGAAGGCTTTCCAAGAAACCATGTCGGATCCGCAACTAATCGACGAGGCGCGTCGGCTTGTTCTGGAAGCTGACTGGATCGACGGTGAAAAGCTGCAAAAGCTCACAGAATCAGTGTTTGACGTTTCGCCCGACGTGATCGAGCGGGCCAAAGTCTACAATTCCGGGCAATAGCATTCGCGCTCCGGATACTTCCCACATGGCGCGAATTCGCCTAGAGTTCGCGCCATCAATCAAAATTCGGGAAGGATCGCCCATGCTCAAAAGACCCGCATTCGTATTTGTCATTGCGCTATGGGGAGCTTCCGCCGCCGTCGCCCAGACCGGTCCGGCGCTCAATGCGGTCCAGAAGCAGGGCCAGCAGATTCTCTACACATCCTGCGGACTATGCCACACGGCGCCCAACATCAACTCGCCGCACATGGCGCCGGCGCTTTCCAAGGAAACGCTGGGCGGCAGCGTTCCCGACATTGTTGCGTTCATCAAGTCCGGCACCGCCACCATGCCGGCGTTTCAATACTCCTATTCCGATGCGGAGCTGACGGCGGTCGCCGAATATCTGAAGACCATCGAGCCCGAGCATCACGAAGAGAAGAAATAATCGCAGACTCGAACGGGAGATTCCCATGTTGAAGACAGCATTGTTGACTCGGGTCGGCGCTCTGGCCCTGATGACCGCGAGCCTTTCGGTCGCCGGAATGGCGACGGCTTCCGCGGACGCGCTTCTGGCCGGCGTGATCAAATCCGCCAGCGGCGAAGCGCTGGGCGGCGTCACCGTCTCGGCGAAACTCGACGGATCGAACATCACCACGTCGGTCTACACCGACGAAAAGGGCGAATATGTTTTTCCGCCGATGGCGAACGGCAAATACAATGTCTGGGCGCAGGCTTGGACATTCGACATCGCCAAGGGCGAAGTGAACCTCGCCGCCAACGCGCATCAGAATTTCACCCTGAAGCCGTTCGCGGGCGATCTCGGCCGCCAGCTTCCGGGAGACATTCTGGTTTCGGCGCTGCCTGAAGCCACGACCGAAGACGCGCGGATGAAGAATCTCGTCAGCAAGAACTGCACGGGCTGTCATTCGATCAGCTTTCCGCTCCAGCACAAGTTCGACGAGGATGGCTGGACCAAGGTTCTCACCCACATGAGCCGCATCAATCTCGGTGGCGTCTACACCGAGGACCGCCGCAACGGCACGATCGAGATGCAGAAAAAAGCGCTGGCGACCTATCTGGCGAAGGCCCGCGGCCCCGGCCAGTCGTCGATGAATTTCGACAAGATGCGCGCACGTCCGTCAGGCGAGGCCGCTCGCGTCGTGTTCAAGGAATATGACGTTCCGGCCGATCTGACCGAGAAGCAGCCGTTCATCTACAGCCCCGCGAACGGCAGCGACTGGACGCAGGGAACGCCGTCGAAATACTTCGGCCATGTCGGGGTACACGACATCGAGGCGGACCACGACGGCAACATCTGGTTCACCAATTCCGATTCGAGCAAGATGATCACGGTCGGCCGCATCGACGCCAAGACCGGCGCGTTTCGCGCCCTGAAGCTGCCGGAACCGGGCGGCTACGCCTCGCAGGCGCATGGCATGACGCGCGACGACAAAGGCTTCATCTGGTTCAACTCGCGGCCCGCAGCTCCGAAAGGAAACCGCCCGGGCCTCGTGAAGCTCGATCCCAAGACCGAGAAGTTCACGATCTACGTTCCGCCGGAGCCCATGTCGGCCACGTCCGGCACGCTCGACGCCGACGCCAAGGGCCAGATCTGGGTCACCGCGCCGGATGGCGCGCTGCGCTTCGATCCCGAAGCCGAGAAGTTCCGCGAGTTCAAGTCCGTCACCTACAAGACCCCGACCGGAACCGTGACGGTCTACGGCCTCGCGGCCGACCGCGACGGCAACGGCTACTGGCTCGGCATGAACCAGGACCTCGTCGACTACAGCGACGTCGCGACCGGCGCCACGAAGGAGTTCAAGCTGCCGCCGGACCGCAAGCAGTACGACATGGTCACGGCTGACGAGAAGGCGTTCTACCAGACCTTCTCGCCGCCGGACTTCAACACGCCGCTGCCGTGGGCGCAGGGCGCGCGCCGCATGGGCGGCGACCGCAACGCCGATGTGGTGTGGGTCGGCAACGGCTTTGGCGGGAATTATGCCCGCGTCGACACGAAGACGAAGGAATACAAGTTCATTCCGACCCCCGATCCGGCCGCTTTCCAGCCCTATCAGGTGACGGTGGACAGCAAGCACGGCGTCTGGACGAACTTCTGGAGCACAGATTCGGTCGGCCGCTACGACGACACGACCGGCAAGTGGACGGTGTTCGATCTGCCCACGCGCGGCACCGAAAGCCGTCATATCTCGCTGCTTGAGCGTCGGGACGGGATGCAGGTCGTCATCCCCTACTACCGCACCCGCAAGGTCGCGGTGATGACGTTCCGTAGCGAAGCCGACGTTGCGAACTTGAAGAAGCAGGCCAACTGACGTCACGACCAGGACTGACGACGCCGGCGCAATCCTTGCGCCGGCGTTTTTCATTGGAATCCAGCAATTCGCCCAGAGCGGGTTTCCAAACCCCGGACTTTGGTATAGGGGATGTTGCGCCTGCGAAGGAGACGCGATCCGGCTTCCGGAACAGCAGTCCCTGATCGCCTGACGTTCAGGCGGCGTTATCGCATCAAATCCTGTTCACGCCGGAATGGTAGTGGCCATATCCGCCTTAGTCCGATTCGAGCCGAACCCATGAAACTGCGAAATATCGCCATCATCGCGCACGTCGATCACGGCAAGACCACCCTCGTCGACCGACTGCTTCAGCAGTCGGGAGCCTTCCGCGAAAACCAGCGCGTCGCCGAACGCGTCATGGATTCGAACGATCTCGAAAAAGAACGCGGCATCACCATCATGGCCAAGGCGACTTCGATCGCCTGGAAGGACGTGCGGGTGAACATCGTCGACACCCCCGGCCACGCCGACTTCGGCGGCGAGGTGGAGCGCATCCTGTCGATGGTGGACAGCGCCATCGTGCTGGTCGACGCCGCCGAAGGCCCCATGCCGCAGACCAAGTTCGTGGTCGGCAAGGCTTTGAAAATTGGCCTGAAACCCATCGTCTGCATCAACAAGGTCGACCGCCCCGACGCGCGGATCACCGAGGTCGTCAACGAAGTGTTCGACCTGTTCGCGGCGCTCGACGCGACCGACGAGCAGCTCGACTTTCCGATCATCTACGGCTCCGCCAAGCAGGGCTGGATGGCCGACTCGCCTGAAGGCCCGACCGATCAGGGCATGGCCCCTCTGTTCGACCTCGTGCTGCGCCATGTCGCTGAACCGAAGATCGAGGAAGGCTCCTTCCGCCTGCTCGGCACGCTGCTGGAGGCCAACCCCTATCTCGGCCGCATGGTCACCGGACGCGTCTTCGCAGGCTCCGTGAAGCCGAACCAACAGGTCAAGGTGCTCGACCGAACCGGCAAGGTCGTCGAAACTGGCCGGATTTCCAAGATTCTGGCTTTCCGCGGCATCGAGCGTCAGCCAATCGAAGAGGCGGAAGCCGGCGACATCGTGGCCATCGCGGGCCTCGAAAAGTTCAACGTCGCCGACACGCTCTGCGCGCTCGACGTGACCGTACCGCTGCAGGCGCAGCCGATCGACCCGCCGACGCTGTCGATGACCTTCATGGTCAACGATTCGCCGCTCGCCGGCACCGAAGGCGACAAGGTGACGAGCCGCGTCATTCGCGACCGTCTGTTCAAGGAAGCCGAAGGCAATGTGGCGCTCCGCGTCGAGTCCGCGCCGAATTCGGACGCTTATATCGTTTCAGGCCGCGGCGAATTGCAGCTCGGCATCCTGATCGAGACCATGCGTCGCGAAGGCTTCGAGTTGGGAATTTCACGTCCGCGCGTGGTGTTCCAGAAGGACGAGGATGGCAACATTCTCGAACCTATCGAGGAGGTCGTCATCGACGTCGACGAGCAGCATTCCGGCGTCGTGGTGCAGAAGATGGCCGAGCGCAAGGCTGAGATGTTGGAGATGCGCCCGTCTGGCGGCGATCGCCTGCGTCTCGTGTTCCATGCTCCGACGCGCGGCCTGATCGGCTATCAGGGCGAACTGCTGACCGACACCAAGGGCACGGCGATCATGAACCGCCTGTTCTTCGAATATTCGCCCTACAAGGGCGAAATCCAGGGCCGCCGCAACGGCGTACTGATCTCCAACGATCAGGGCGAGTCGGTGGCGTATGCGATGTGGAACCTCGAAGATCGCGGCCCGATGATGATCGAGCCGGGCTGGAAGATCTATCGCGGCATGATCGTCGGCGAGCACACGCGCGACAACGATCTCGAAGTGAACGTGATGAAGGGCAAGAAGCTGACCAACATCCGCACTCACTCGAAGGATGAAGCGGTGCGTCTGACGCCGCCGATCCGCATGACGCTAGAAAAGGCGCTGGCCTATATTCAGGACGACGAGCTCGTCGAAGTCACGCCGAAGTCGATCCGTCTGCGTAAGGGCATTCTCGACCCGAACGACCGCAAGCGAGCGGAGCGTTCCAAGGAAGCCGTGGTGGGTTGATCCATCGCGGCGGAGTGAAACCGGCGGACGGGCTGTTCGAAGCCCGCCGCCCCATCCCGAACCGATAGCGGAAACTCATATGTCCGTGCCAGCAATTTTGACCCTGTCCTGTCCTGACCGTCCGGGCATCGTGGCGGCGGTGTCGACGTTCCTGTTCGGCCATGCCTGCAGCATCATCGACGCGCAGCAGTTCGGCGATCCGCAGACCAACGTGTTCTTCATGCGTGTCGGTTTCGAAGCGGGCGGAGAGGAAGCGACGATCGCATCGCTGTCGGAATCCTTCTCGGACATCGCGAAACAATACGGCATGAACTGGACGCTGCGCGCGCGCGACCAGAACAAGCGCGTGATGATCCTCGTCTCCAAGTTCGACCATTGCCTCGCGGACATCCTGTACCGCTGGCGCTCGGGCGAACTGGACATGGACGTGACGGCGATCGTCTCCAACTATCCGCGCGAAACCTACGCGCATCTCGATTTTGGCAGCGCGCCTTTCCACTATCTGCCTGTCACCAAGCAGACGAAGCTCGAACAGGAAACGCAGATCTGGTCGCTCGTTCACGAAACCCGAACCGACCTCGTCGTTCTCGCGCGCTACATGCAGATCCTGTCAGACGGCCTGTCGGCCAAACTGGCGGGACGCTGCATCAACATCCACCACTCGTTCCTGCCCGGCTTCAAGGGCGCGAGCCCCTACACGCAGGCCTATACGCGCGGCGTGAAACTGATCGGCGCGACCGCGCATTATGTGACGTCCGATCTCGATGAAGGTCCGATCATCGAGCAGGACGTCGAGCGCATCACCCACCGAGACACGCCGGACGATCTGGTCCGCAAGGGCCGCGACATCGAGCGGCGCGTTCTGGCGCGCGCGCTGCGTCTTCATCTCGAAGACAGGGTGATCCCGAACGGCCGCAAGACGGTCGTGTTCGCCGACTGACCGGGCGTTAGAAGTCGCCCGGATGGGTCTGCCAGACCTTCACCGGCGCAGGCGCAGCGCGCTTCACTGGGGCGAAAGCCATCGGGTTGGCGTGTGTCTTGTGCGCAGCGAACGTGGTCTTGTGCTTGCCGTGAGCCTTGGCGTACATCGCCTTCGACTTCTTCTTGCCAGCCTTGGCGATCATGGTCTTGCCAACCGGCGCAGCGCCGCTGATGTAGATGTTGGCGCCTTCAGCC
Organism: Beijerinckiaceae bacterium; assembly: GCA_947472615.1. GTDB lineage: Bacteria > Pseudomonadota > Alphaproteobacteria > Rhizobiales > Beijerinckiaceae > Terripilifer. The sequence goes on along the minus strand of CANJEY010000003.1, from coordinate 21,812 downwards.
TGCACCATCGCGAACAATTTCGCGGCGTTCTGCGGCGCAAGGCGGATGCAGCCATGCGAAGCAGGACGTCCAAGCTGCGCCACCGAATAGGTGCCGTGGATCGCATATCCGCCGCGGAAGAAGATCGAATGCGGCATCGGCGAGTTGTGATACTTCTTCGAGTAATGCATGCGCTGCAGGCTGTAGGGCTTGAACGAGCCGCGCGGCGTGACAAAGCCGGAACGCGCCGAAGACACGTGCCACACGAAGTTCTCGCCCGATCCTGACCGCACGTTCATCGTCTGCGACGACAGGTCGATGCTGATGCTGACGGCCGCCTCGGCCGCCCGGTTCGCCGAGAACAGACCGCAGATCAACGCGAAGACAACCGCCAGAATACGCATCGCAATACTCCCGAAACTTGAAACGTCGAATGCCCGACGCCTGAAACCGCCGCATCTTATTGTCGCCATGATTCCCCGGAGCGAGGCCGGAGTAAACTGGTCAATGCGAATTCGGTTATTGCTTCGTGGAGCCTTGGCGAATCATTAGGGTTAACCGGACGTAAACGACCCGTGCCCATTCTGCGGAGGTTCAAGGAATCCGCCATGCGCCACGCCCTTCTCACCGTCATCGCCGCCGCCGCCGTGTTAGCCGGCCCCGCCGCCGCGCAAGACGCCGGAACCCTGACCCCCAAGGCGCTGCCGCCGCTGGCCCATCCGGAAGATCCGGCGACCCCTGCCAAAGATTTATTCGGACGCTCCACCGGCCCGACATCAAGCCCGGTCAGCGTCTTCGGCTTCTACGCCAAGGGTTGTCTGGCGGGCGCCAAGGCGCTGCCGACCGATGGCGAGGCCTGGCAGGCCATGCGCTTGTCGCGCAACCGCAACTGGGGCCATCCGGCGCTGGTTACCGTGCTGGAGGATCTCGGCAAGCGTGTGCGATCGGAAGGCGTCTGGCCGGGACTTCTGGTCGGCGACATGGCGCAGCCGCGCGGTGGGCCTATGATTACCGGTCATGCGTCGCATCAGATCGGTCTAGACGCCGATATCTGGCTGACCCCCATGCCGGCCCGCACCCTGACCCGCGCCGAGCGCGAGAACATGTCGGCCACCAACATGGTGCGATCGGATCGCCTTGATGTCGATTCCGCGCGCTGGACGCCGAACCATATGGGACTGATCAAGGCCGCCGCAGAAGACCCGCATGTCGAACGCATCTTCGTCAACCCGGCCATCAAGAAGGCGATCTGCCGCGATGCGCGCGGCGACCGGCGCTGGCTGAACAAGGTCCGGCCCATGTATGGCCACGACTATCATTTCCATGTCCGCATTTCGTGTCCGGCCGGCGAAGCGTCCTGCCAGAAGCAGGATCTCCAGCCGCCCGGCGAGGGCTGCGATGCAACGCTCGACTGGTGGTTTTCGGACGCTGTGCTGCACCCGAAGCCCAAGCCGAACACCAAGCCGCCGAAGCCAATCACGATGGCGCAGATGCCGAACGAATGCCGCGCGGTCCTCAACGCCAAATAGCGCTCAAGCGAAGTCGCGGGAATACAGCGGCTCCAGCCGAGCGAGCGCTTCTGCCGGCAAAGGCCCCATGTCAACCGCCTCCAGGGCTTCGTCGATATGCGCCGGATCACCGACGCCCATCAGGGCCAGACTGACGCCCTCGCACGACAGTGCGAACCGAAGTCCGATCTGCGGCCGCGTTCCCAGATCCGTCCCCAACGCCGCCAGCGCCGCGGCGGATTTCCGCGCCTCGATCTCCTCGGACGTCTGCTTGACCATCATGCTGACCGGTTTTGAACGCTGGTCGGTGGCGATGATCCCGCCGTCCAGCACCCGGATCGCCAGCACGCCCATTCGTTTGCGTTTCGCGGCGTCCAGAACGCCCGTCAGCCGCTGACCCTGCCAGCCGGGCGGCATCGGCCGCGCTGCGCTCGGGTTGACGATGTTGTAATAGACCTGCACCGAGTCGAGGCGGCCGCTGTCGATCACCTGCAAAATCGTCGCCGTCTCGCCCAGCGCCGTGAATCCGACGAATCGCGCCAGCCCATTGCGCTTGATGCGTTCGAGACCGTCGGCCACGCCGCCTGGGGACAGCATCTGCGCAGCCGACAGGGCGTTGCCGCCACCGCTGTCGTCGATGCGGTTGTGGACCTGCAGGACAGTAACCTGATCGCGGCGCAACCTTTTCAGGCCGGCGGCGGCTTTCTCCTCGACCTGTCCGGCAAGGTCGGAGGCGTCCGGATCGAGCGTCACCTTGGTCGAGACGTAAGGCTGTTCCGAGGCCTCGGCCAGCAAGCGGCCAAGGGCTTCTTCCGTCCCGTAGGATTCTGCCGTGTCGAACCAGTTCACGCCACCGGCCAGTGCCTTGTGCACAGCCGACCGTTTCGAGTCTTCGTCCTTTCCCAGCAGGAGGCCGCCCACCCGGCCGCACCCAAAGCCCAGCACTGACACGCGCAGACCGGTCGAGCCGAAATCCCGATAGAGCATGAAAGCCTCCAGTTGGAGGCGGGCTCAGCCCTTGCGGCGCGCCTCCACGATCGCCACAGCTTCCGCCACGGCGCTTTCGATGTCGAGGGCGGTCGTATCGAGCCGAACTGCGTCGGCTGCAGCGACGAGCGGCGCGGAGGACCGGGCGGAATCGCGGTCGTCGCGCTTGCGGATGTCAGCCAGGACGTCGGTGAAATCCACTTTCTCACCGCGACCGGCGAGTTCCAGCGCGCGGCGCTGGGCGCGCGTTTCGGGTTCGGCCGTCACGAATATCTTGGCGTCGGCGTCCGGGCAGATGACGGTTCCAATGTCGCGGCCGTCCAGCACCGCGCCGCCATCGCGCGCGGCGAAATTGCGCTGCATGTCGAGAAGGGCGGCCCGTACGTCCGGAATCGCCCCCACGACCGAAGCCGCATCCCCCATTTCGGCGCCGCGCAGCAGGTCTTCGTCGAAATCGGTCAGCGCCAGTCCACGCGCCGCCGCGGTCGCCCGTTCGGCATCGTCGAGACGTTCGCCGCGATCAAGCAGCACGCGGGCCGTCGCTCGGTACAGGAGGCCGGTATCAAGATGTGGCAGACCATAATGGGCCGCAAGTCGCCGCGCGATCGTGCCTTTGCCGGAGGCAGCCGGACCGTCGATGGCGATGATCATGGATTTCAGCCTTGCGCCTGTGGAAGATCGGCGGCACGTCTTAGAGCCCCGGCGACTGCCTGTCACCTGCGGCGACGGTCATGCTTTCGCCGCGATGGCAGGGTTTCGTATTCCGACCCAGAGGAGAATGCGTGCGCGGCCTTCGCCTGTTGATTGCCTCGATCTGCCTGACCGCAACCACGGGCGCGGCGATGGCGCATCCGCATGTGTGGGTGAAGATTCGCAGCGTCCTCCTGTTCGACGCGTCCGGCAAGATCGCCGCAGTCCGTCATGCGTGGACGTTCGACGACCTTTATTCCGCCTTCGCCACGCAGGGGATCGAGCGGAAACCGGATACACCGCTGACCTCCGAACAGCTCGCCCCAATCGCGGCGCAGAACATGGAAGATCTACGCGAATATGCCTATTTCACCAGCGCCCGGGCCGGGGGGCAGAAACTTGGCTTTGAAGCGCCGGTCGACTTTTCCGCCGAGGAGCATCCGGACAAGACGCTGACCCTGCATTTCACCCTGCCGCTGACCTCGGCCGCCAGCGCCGGCAAGGCGTTTGCGCTGCAGGTGTACGATCCAAGCTATTTCGTTGATTTCGAGTTTGAAGCGACCGATCCGGTGACGCTGAAATCCGCCCCGGACGGATGCTCCGTCAACTATTTTAAGCCGAAGCCGCTGGTCGAGGCTGATGCCAAAAAGTTGAGCGAATCATTCTTTTCCGGCCTGTCGCCCGGCACGGATTTCGGCATCAAGCTGGCCGGACGCGTCATCGTCGGCTGTCCCTGAGACTGCCATCCCCGAGACGACTGACCGGGGATTGATTACAAACGCGTGATTTGCGCGTGATGAACGCCCTCCGTACCGTTTCGGAGACCGCTCGCAGAGGGAGCGGATCAAGGAGGGATTATGTCGAACCGCATTCTCATCGCCGCGTTGTCGGCCGCCGCCTTCGTGGGCGGGGTCGCTGGCGCGACAGCGCAGCAGGCCGAACCGATGACGTTCTTCATCTCGAGCGCCGGGTCCGGCAAGGGCGGCGATCTCGGCGGCCTCGAAGGGGCCGACCGTATCTGCCAGACGCTCGCAGCGGCGGCCGGCGCAGGCAACCTGACCTGGCGCGCCTATCTCAGCACATCGAGCTTCAAGGACGGGAAGATCGTCAACGCGCGCGACCGAATCGGCAATGGCCCTTGGCATAACGCCAAGGGCGTGCTGATCGCCCGCAATGTCGACGAACTGCACGGCAAGAGCGCCAAGATCGACAAGCAGACGGCGCTCACCGAAAAAGGCGTTCCGGTGAATGGCCGCGGCGATACGCCGAACCAGCACGACATCCTGACCGGCTCGCGCCCGGATGGCACCGCGCTCGGCGGCAAGGAAGACACGACCTGCGGCAACTGGACCAACAGCGGCGAAGACGGGCGCGGCATGGTCGGGCATCACGACCGCACCGGCCTTGATGTCGATCCGCCGTCGCTGTCGTGGAATTCGGCACATATCTCGGCTGGCTGCACGCAGGCCAAACTGGTGCAGACCGGCGGCGCCGGCGCACTGTACTGCTTCGCGGCGCGCTGATCGCGTTTCATAAAATTTGGGGCCGCGACGTCGACGCGTCGCGGCCCTTTTTATTGAAGAATGCGCGTTTGCTCGCCGCTCAGCGAAACAGTTCGTTGTAGATCTTCGCCCACTTTTCGTAATCGCGCGCGATGTCGTCGGGCGAAATGAAATTTGCCTTGAAGCCGCCCGTCGAGGGCGCAAGCTCCGGCATCGACGGCGACACGTCACTTCGGGTCGGGAAGTAATCCGCCTTCTGGAACAACGTCTGCCCTTCCTTCGACAACATGAATTCGAGGAACAGCTCACCGGCCTTCGGATGCGGCGAGCCGACCGGCAGGCTGACGAGCGTCATCTGCACCATGGCGGGCTCCATCTTCACCCATTGCGACGGCGCGCCCTTCTTGGCGCTCAGGGCCGCGTGGTGATTGAAGATCTGCAAAACCAGCGGGTATTCGCCCGCGATCACCTGATCCAGCACTGCGCGGGCGCTGCCCTGAAACGACCGGATGCGCTGGCCGGATAGCTTGCGCAGATAGTCCATGCCCTTGTCGTCGCCCATCGTTCGCAGCACGTTGCCGATGAAGCCGGGGCCGCCCGATGTATCATTCGGCTTCCAGACCATCTTGTCGTTCCACCTCGGCGCGAGAAGATCCTCATAGGTCTTCGGACGATCGGCTTCGGGCACCAGATTGGTGTTCACCGCAGGGGTCATCACGTAGAAATTGCTGGAAACCCAGTATTTGCCGGCGTCCTTGAATTCGGCCGGGATGGCGGCGGCGCCCACGGCGTCGAATTTCCGCACCGCGCCCGCATCGATCAGCGCTTTCAGCCCGCTGGTCAGGCCGAACACATCGGCCCGCATGGAGCCGGCCTTGTGTTCGCCCAGCAGCTTAAGGATCGTGTCCTGACTGTCGGAACGCGCGTAATCGACCTTGATGCCGTATTTCTTCTCGAACGCGTCGGTTAGCGGCCGCACGATCTGATCGACGATCAGGTCGGTGTAATAGACTACCGTACCTTCACGCTTGGCGGCGGCGATGAGATCTGCGCCCGGCTCCTGTGCGGTCGCCGAGCCTGCGCCCAACAGAACGAGCGCACATCCAAAAATCAATCCTTGCTTTGCCGATCGCCCCATACCGTCCTCCCGCTGTTGCGGCGAACGTGCCACAGCGGGAGCGGGCGGGCAATGCGACAAGCGCCCTATGGATTGGCGCGATTGCGCTTTCGGCGGTCGCCACGGCGCGACGAGGCGCCAAAGACGTAACGATTGAGGATCGTCGACACGCGGCGCTTGCGGCCAGAGGGCCGTGACGCCGATTCGGCCATCGCGACCGGCATGGCCGCTTCGACCTCATCGAACTCCACCGTATCAGCGACGTTCTCGATCTCCTCGGCGGGCGAATTCGCCCAGTCGATGAAGGAAGGCGCATCGGGCCGGTTCTTGGGCGGACGGCCACGGCGCTTGCCGGTCGGCGGCGCAGAAGACGATTCGAAGTTGAACTTGGGCTTGTTCTTCGATCCCGGCGGACGGCCACGGCGACGCGTGGGCTCCGGCTCGGCGATGATCTCCGGAGGAGGCGGCTCGACCAGACTCGGCAGGATGCGGCCAGCCGACTTCGGAGGGTCGGAAATGACAGCCTCCACGGGCGCGGCGGGCGGCGGCGGATCGTCCGCGGGCGGCGACGCGAGCGCTTTCAATTTACGTTTTGTCGCAGGCTCGGCCGCTGTCTTTTTTGCGCCAGCGCGCCGCACCTCCACCACGAAGGGCCGCTTGTCTCGTCTCATCTAGGATTGAACCCCGAATCAAGGCCTGAACAGGCTTAGCCGAACTACTTCGCGACCAGCAAGTCAGCCGAATATTGATTCCGAAAATGACAATTGCCGAATCTGTTTGCCCGATCCGGCGCATAAAGTCTGCATTTTTTTGCAAGCGAGGCTGTGCGGAACGATGTTTTTTCGCAGGAAAAGGCGCTGATTCCACATTTCTCGACAAATCGGCTACCAGACCGCATGTCTGTTTCCATCGACAAGCCCGAGGTTGGCGACACCGCGCTATTGCGCCGCCTGTTCGGCGAGCACGGCCGCCAGCATTTGCGCGCCTATCTGGCCGCTGCGGCGCTGATGGCGGTCGGGGCCGCCGCGACGGCGATGTCGGCCTATCTGCTCAAGCCCGTTCTCAACCACATGGTGGAGGCGGAGGGCTTCAAGACCCTCCGCGCCCTGTCGTGGGGCGTCTTCGGCCTGTTCGCGCTACGCGGACTGGCGACCTGGGGCTATATGGTCATCCTGTCGCGCACCGGAAACAAGATTGTGGCCGGCGTGCAGACCCGCCTGTTCGAGCATCTGGTGCGGCAGGATCTCCGGTTTTTTCACGATCGCCATTCGAGCGAGTTCATGACGCGGCTGGCGCTGGCCGCCGGCGGCGTGCGCGATACGCTGCAATCGTTAATCACGAGCTTCAGCCGCGATGCGCTGACGCTGATCGGCCTCGTGGCGGTGATGATCGTCCAGGACCCGATGATGTCGGTCATCGCGCTGTCGGTGATGCCGATCGCCGCGCTGGCGCTGGGCCGCCTGATCCGCCGCATCCGCAAATATGCGCGCCGCTCCATCGACGGCTCGTCCGACATCATGGAGATCATGCAGGAGACCGTGCTGGGCGCGCGGATCGTCAAGAGCTTCAATCTAGAGCCGCTGATGCAGGCGCGCATGCGCAACGCCATCGACGGCGTTCGCAAGTCGGCCAATCGCATGTCGGCCAGCATGGCGGTGTCGAGCCCCCTGTCAGACGTGTTGGCGGGGCTCGCCATCGGGGCGGTAATTTTCTACGGCAGCTGGCGCGTTACTATCACGCACGCCGACCCAGGCTCGTTCTTCTCGTTCGTGGCGGCGCTGCTAATGGCCTACGATCCCGCCAAGCGGATGGCGCGGCTGAAGCTCGAATTGCAGAACGGCCTGACGAGCGCGCGCATTGTCTACGAAGTGCTCGATGCGCCGGCGGGGGAAAAGCCAGTTCCGGGCGCGCCGCCGCTGCAAGTCGGCGACGGCCGCATCGTGTTTGACGGAGTCAGTTTCGGGTATCGGGACGAGGAAGCCGTCCTGAACGCGATCAATCTCGTCGCCGAACCCAGCACCACGACCGCGCTCGTTGGTCCATCGGGCGGTGGCAAGTCGACGATCATCAACATGATCCAGCGGTTCTACGCGCCGGACGGCGGCCGAATCCTGATCGACGGGCAGGACATCGCGGGCGTCGATCTGACGTCGCTGCGGTCGAAGATCGCCTATGTGGCGCAGGATGTTTTTCTGTTTCGCGGCACGATCCGGGAGAACATCGCGCTCGGCAAGGCGAATGCGACCTTCGACGAAGTCACAGCCGCGGCCCGCAAGGCGCACGCGCACGACTTCATCGCCGCCTTCGCGGACGGATACGACACGAATGTCGGCGAGCAGGGCGCGCAATTGTCTGGCGGCCAGCGCCAGCGCATCGCCATTGCGCGCGCGATCCTCAAGGACGCGCCTATCCTGCTGCTGGATGAGCCGACCGCGGCGCTGGATTCGGAGTCAGAGCGCGAGGTGCAGAAGGCGCTGGACGATCTGCGCCTTGGCCGCACGACGCTCGTGGTAGCGCACCGGCTGCAAACGATCGTCAATTCTGATCGCATCTACGTCATTGAGGACGGACGCGCGCTCGAATCCGGCACGCACGCCGAACTGATCGCCCGTCAGGGGACGTATCAGAAGTTCTTCTCGTCGCAGTTCGGGGAAAATATCGAAGCGGTCAAACCGCAGCCGTCGGCCGCCGCCCCTCAATGACGACGCCCGGGCGATTGCTGCGGTATTGCGCCGCCGCCACGCCCGCAAACGCGACGCCGGCCATCGACACCATCGTGATCCACCAGAGTTGGAAGGTCGATTCGCCCGTCAGGGCGATCACCATGACGCAGACCAGTCCGCCGATGTGAAACGACGCGATGCTGGATGGATGGCTGCTGGCTTCGGCGAAAATCCGCCAGACCATGAGGCCCAGCGCCAGCGCACCCAGCACCCCGAGTTCGTACCAGATCTCAAACAGCACCGAGCGCGGCGTCGCAATCGGCAGATAGCCGGCCGCCAGACTGCGTCCCAGCGTATCGAACCCGTGGCCGGTCAGAAGGCGCAGCCCGTCCCGGTGCAGAAGATCCGACCAAACAGACAATTGGCTACCAACTGCGCCTTGGCCAAGCATCCGGTCGATATGCGCGATGTGCAGGCCTTCGATCAGGCCCGGCGCGAGGATCACCATGGCGGCGAAGACTCCGCCCCAGACCATGCCGGCTTTGCGGGGCTCCGTGGCGGCGGTGACGGCCGCCAGCGCCCCGACGCCGAGGCCCAGCATCGCGCCCGGCATCCAGACCGCGATCGCCAAGACCGAAACAGCAACCGCGACAGCGCCGCCATAAATCCAGCGCTCACGCGCTGAAACGGCGCCCAGCGTCGGCCACAACAACAGCACGAGCGACAGCGCCACCCGGTCCAGCACCGAGCCCTCCACGTCGCCGCCCGTCCGAACCTGATCGGGCGCGAGCGCCATCAGAACACCGGCCGCGACGGCGGACATCAAGACCCCGATCGGCACGAGGTACAGATTGGAGGTCTTGGTCCGCTCCGGCAGAAATCCGGCGGCGGCCGTGGCCAGCACTATGGTGCCGAGCGTCTTCACATAGCGCTCGCTCGCCGGCCCGAGGAACGGCGTCCACAGCAGCGACAAGCCGGTCCAGAACAGAAGAGCCAGCAGCGCGGACGCTACCGGATTGAGCGCCAGATTGCGCAGACGGCCGAGCGCGCCGCCCGGCAGATCGAGGGCGGCCGCAACCAGCACGAGGGCGGCCCCGATCGGCATCAGGATGAACAGCAGGCGGCGGGAGAACACCCCGGCCAGCGGCGCGCCGACGAACAGGATTACGAACGCCAGCCTCACCAGAAGCTGCGCTGCATCGCGCGCGGGGTCGCCGAACCGTTCACTCGGGGTGGACATACTTGTTTCTCCGGCCCTGACAGCTTCCCCCGAAGCCGGACCGCAACAGCACTGTAGCGGACGCAAACCCGGCGCGCTGTGCGCGGCACGCAACACTCCGGGTCAATTCGGCGCGGCACGCCAGTTGCGGGATGTGATCGGACGGCAGGGTTTGGTGTCCCGATCTGAAATTGCGGCGACGAAACGTTTCAGAACAGGACATCCAAGCTTCCACCGCCCGACAGACCGGACTTTCGGCGGAAAGTCCTGCAGACGAAGGAGAGGCCACATGTTCAGCAACCCCGTTTTCACCGACTGGCGCGACCATCATGCGGAACTGTGGGGCAATACGCCCATGCGGTTGTCCCACCGGGTCCACCAGCACCCGCTGTTTTCGATGGATTCGCTCGCGCGACTGATCGAGTCGTACCCGCGTGAACACTACAGCCTCGTGCAGTGGGGCAAACATGGCGAGAGCGGCTCGTTCCGCGAGGGTGAACTGGGCGGCCTGTCCGGCGAAACCGTCCTCGACGCCATCGCCAAGGGGCGCATCTGGATCAACCTGCGTAATGCGGCGGCCGTGAATCCGGCCTACGGCGAGTTGCGCGATGAGATCTTCGCCGAATTGTCGCGGCGCCTGCCAAACTTCGATCCCTTCACCACCAAGCTCGGCATTCTCGTATCTTCGCCGAAGTCGAAGACGCTGTATCACGCCGATCTGCCCGGCCAATCGTTGTGGCAGATCCGCGGGTCGAAGCGCGTCTACGTCTACCCGGCCGCCGGACCGTTCCTGACGCCCGAGCAGATCGAGCGCGTCGCCCTGTCGGGCGTCGAAGTGAACATGCCGTATTCGGACTGGTACGACGAACATGCGCAAGTGTTCGACATCGAACCAGGCGACATGCTGCACTGGCCGCTCAATGCGCCGCACCGCGTCGACAATCATGATTGCCTGAATGTCTCGATGACGATCGAATGGTTTACGCAGGACATTCGCCGAACGCACATGGTGACGATGGCGAACGGCATCCTGCGGCAGAAGCTCGGCATCGAGCCGAAAAGCCGCGCAACGGTCGGAGCTGCATTCTGGACCAAGGCGGTGCTGCAGAAAGCGCTGCGTGAAACCTCTCTCGTCAAGCGCGAGAACAAGGCGCGTCGCAAGCCGGAGTTCAGGCTCGATCCCACCCGTCCGGGCGAACTTCTCGAAATAGAGGCGGCCTGACATGACCATCCAGTCGACACATTCCGCGATGTCCATGCAGCAAGTCGCCGATCCCGTTCTGGCCGGTTGGATTTTCGCCCGCTACAGCGCCAGCGTCGCCCACGATTGGCGACAGGTGGAGACGCGCTGGGAAGCGCTCGCCCAGGACGGCGCGGCGCTGCCGTTCCAGCGCTGCGGGTGGCTGCGCGCCTGGTATGACACGCTTGGACGCGAGGCTGGCGTCGAGCCAATGCTGGTCACCATCCGGGACGAAATCTTTGATCGGGACGTGGTCGCGCTGCCGCTGGTGAAGCGGCTGTCGCGCGGCCTGCGGATCGTCTCGTTCGCCGACCGCGGCCTCACCGATTATAACGCCCCCATTCTCGGCGCCGGCGCGCCGACGACCGTCAGCGGCGCGCGCAACCTGATTGCCGCGCTGCGCAAGGCGGTCGAGCCCGCCGACATTCTCGATCTGGAAAAAATGCCGGCCGAAATCGGCGGACGACCCAATCCGTTGCTGCTGGTCGACGTGCAGGACAGCCGACTGTTCGGCAATGTGCTGCATGTGCCGGGCCAATGGGACGCATGGCACTGGGGTCTCGAGCGGACGTTCCGTAAGGAGCTCGAGCGCAGCTGGCGCGTGTTCTCCCGCCACGACGGCGCGGACTTCCGTCAGATCGTCGATCGTGAGGAAGCGGTTCGCATCTTCGCCGAGCTGAAGCGGCTGCAGAGTGAGCGCATTCGCGACATGGGCCTGCCCTACGTGCTCGACGAGCCGGCCGTGGATTCGTTTTACGACAAGGTGCTGGAAGACGGCCTCGCGCGCGGATCCGCCGTGCTGACCGCGCTCGTCGTGAAGGACGAAGTCGTGGCGGCGCTGCTCGGCGTCACCGACGGCAAGCACTATGCGATGGTGCGTCTGGCGACCGCCGGCGACGCCTGGAAGAATTGCTCGCCGGGTCGTCTGGTCATCGAGCGCACGATGAAGATGCTGCACGCGGAGGGCTATCGGTCGTTCGATTTCACCATCGGCGATTACGCCTACAAGCGCCGTCTCGGCGTCGAGAGCGTGCCCCTCTACGAATTGCGGATGAACCTTTCGTGCCGTGGCCTGCCGCTGATCGCGATGGATCGTTTGAAGCGCCGGCTGCGCGCCGATCCGCTGGCGATGGCCTGCGTCGCGTGGGGACGCGACATGCAGGCGAAGCTCATTCGTCGCCGGGCCGCCGCTGCCGCAGCGTCTTGACGCCCGACCGCACCTTCTTGGCCGTGAGCCGGCGCTGTTTCGAAGCCAGCGTCGGCCGCGTGGCGCGGCGAATCACCGGACGCACCGCCGCCTGACGAATCAGGTCCAGAAGACGCTCCAGCGCGTCGGCGCGATTTCGCTCCTGCGTGCGGAATTTCTGCGCGCTGATGACCAGAACGCCCTCGTTCGTCAGCCGCCGACCGGCAAGCGTCACGAGTCGCTGCGCCACATCCGCCGGAATGCTCGGCGAATGCGCCAGATCGAAGCGCAATTGCACTGCAGACTCGACCTTGTTGACGTTCTGCCCGCCCGGCCCGGAGGCGCGAATAAACGTCTCGACGATTTCGCTCTCGTCGAGACTGATATGGGGCGTGACGCGGATCATGCCGGGAGACTAGCAGATTTCACCGCTTCCCGTCTCGCGGGCGCGCGACGCGTCAGCTCAGGTTCAATTCCTTGAAGAAATCGTTGCCCTTGTCATCGACGACGATGAACGCCGGGAAATCTTCGACCTCGATGCGCCAGATCGCCTCCATGCCGAGTTCCGGATAGGCGACGGTTTCGACCTTGCGGATGCAATCCTGCGCCAGCCGCGCCGCCGGGCCGCCAATGGAGCCGAGATAAAATCCGCCATGCTTGTGACAGGCCTGCGTGACTTCCTTCGAGCGATTGCCTTTGGCGAGCATCACCATTGAACCGCCCGCCGCCTGAAACTGGTCGACAAAGGAATCCATGCGCCCTGCCGTCGTCGGGCCGAACGAGCCCGACGCCATGCCGGTGGGGGTCTTGGCGGGGCCGGCGTAATAGACCGGATGATTCTTGAAATAGTCCGGCAACGGTTCACCGCGATCGAGCAGTTCGCGCAACTTGGCGTGGGCCATGTCGCGCGCCACGATCATCGGACCCGTGAGCGACAGGCGCGTCTTGATTGGATATTTCGTCAGCGTCGCAAGGATCTCCGACATCGGCCGCGTCAGGTCGATCTTCACCACGTCGCCGCCGAGCGACCCCTCATCGACATGCGGCATGAACTTCGCCGGATCGCGTTCCAGCTCCTCGACGTAGACGCCATCGCGGGTGATCTTGCCGAGCGCCTGCCGGTCCGCCGAACAGGACACGCCCATGCCGATCGGCAGTGACGCGCCGTGGCGCGGCAGGCGAATCACCCGCACGTCGTGGCAGAAATATTTGCCCCCAAACTGCGCGCCGACGCCAAGCTGCTGCGTCAGCTTGTGGATTGCCTCTTCCATCGCCAGATCGCGGAACGCATGGCCATCAGAGCCGCCCGTCGTCGGCAGTTCATCGAGATAGCGCGCCGACGCGAGCTTCACGGTCTTCAGATTGAATTCCGCCGACGTGCCGCCAATGACGATCGCCAGATGATAGGGCGGACACGCGGCGGTGCCGAGTGTCAGGATCTTTTCCTTCAGGAAGGCAATCATCCGGTCATGCGTCAGCACGGAAGGCGTCTGCTGGAACAGATAGGTCTTGTTGGCCGAGCCGCCGCCCTTCGCCATGAACAGAAACTTGTAGGCGTCCTCGCCCTCGGAATAGATTTCGATCTGCGCGGGGAGATTGGTCTTTGTGTTGACCTCGTCGAACATCGACACGGCGGAGACCTGCGAATAGCGCAAATTCTTCTTTTCGTAGGCGTCGCGGATGCCTTCGGCGAGCGCGCTTTCGTCGTCGTCATCGGTCCAGATGAGACGGCCCTTCTTGCCCATCACGATCGCGGTGCCAGTGTCCTGACACATCGGCAGCACGCCGCCAGCGGCGATGTTGGCGTTCTTCAGCAAATCGTAAGCGACGAACCGATCGTTGGAGGTCGCTTCCGGATCATCGAGAATTTTTGCGAGCTGCGCGAGATGGCCCGGTCGCAGTAGATGGTTGATGTCGCTCATGGCGGTTTCGGCCAGCAGGCGAATCGCCTCGCGGCTGACGGTCAGCACCTCGCGATCGCCGATCTTGTCGACCTTCACGCCTTCAGAGGTCAGTTTGCGATAGGGAGTCTTGTCCTTGCCGAGATTGAAGATCGGAGCGTGATGATAGGTCATGGAACCCGCGCCTTTGATGAAGCTGGCGTGTTCTAGGCCGTCGCCCGTGCCGCGCCAAGTGGCGCGCGGTTGTCAGATCGGCGGATGAGGGCAAGATTGTCGACAGCACAGGAGTTCCGCCGATGACAGTCGAGTTTCCGACGCCCCTCGTGGTCTGCGACATCGGCGGGACGAACACCCGAATCGCGGTGGTGACGGAGCGCGGCGGTTTGCCCAAACTGCTGGCGAAGGTTCGCACCGCCGACTTTCCCGATTTCGAAGCCGCCGTGGCGAGCGTGCTGGAAGCCGCCGGCGTGCGGCCGGCCACACTCGTCGCCTGCGGGGCGGGGCCGGTGGAAGGCCGCCACCTGACACTGACCAATGCGGCATGGCGACTGGATGGACCCGCCATCGCGCAGCGATTCGGTCTCGCCCAAGGATTGCTGTTGAACGATTTCGAGGCTCAGGCCCTGTCGCTGCCGGTGATCCGGCCGGATCAGGCGCTCAGTATCGGTCCCGACCTGCCGACCGGCTCCGGCCCGCGCCTGGTTCTGGGCCCCGGCACGGGGCTGGGAGTCGCGGCGCTGCTGGAAATTAGCGGCCGGTTCGTCGCCCTGCCGAGCGAGGCGGGGCACATCGACATCGGGCCGGTGGGCCCGGAGGAGGAAGAACTGTGGCCACGCATCGAGCGTTTCCATGGTCGGATGACGGCCGAAACGCTGCTGTCCGGGCACGGACTGGAGCGTCTGCACGCGGCGCGCACGGGAGCGCCGATCCGTCCCGAGGATCGGCACGCGGCGGCGATCACGACAGCCGCCGTGCGCAAACCGTCCGGCCATGAAGCCGATTCCGTCCGGCAGTTCTGGCGGCTGGCGGGGCGATTCGCCGGCGACATGGCGATCACATTCAGCGCCACCGGCGGGGTGACCCTGGCGGGCGGCATCCTGCCACGGCTGTCGGGCCTGCTCGATGCGGCGACCTTCCGCGCCGCGTTCTGTCACAAGGAACCAGTCGCCGATCTGGCGCGGCGCATCGGCACGCGGCTGCTCATTGCGCCGGACGCCGTACTCGATGGAATGGCGGCTATCGCCTTCGATCCGGCGCGATATGCGATCGATTATACGAGCCGCGCCTGGCGGTGATCAGGCCGCGTGCGAGATGGGGGCCTGCGAGAACAGCGCGTAAAGGGCGGAGGGATCGCGGCTGGCTCTGAGCTTGGCGACCAGAACCGGATCGCGCAGACTGCGGGCGATGCGAGCCAGCGCCGTCAGATGATCGGCGCCTGCGGTTTCAGGCGCGATCAGCAGAAAGATCAGATCCACCGGCTGACCGTCGAGCGACTCGAACGCCACCGGCTTTTCCAGCCGGGCGAAGACCCCGAATAGTTTCTGCGCTTTCGCGAGCTTGCCGTGCGGAATTGCGATGCCGTTGCCCACGCCAGTCGAGCCCAATCGCTCGCGCTGAATCAGCGAATCGAAGATTTCCCGCTGGTTGAGCCCGGAGAGTTCAGCGGCGCGCTCGCTCAGGTCGAGCAACACCTGCTTCTTCGTCGAGGCTTTCAACGCCGGGATTATCGCGTCGGCCGTAATCAGATCTCTGTGCGGCATCTTCGAATCCGGTTCCGATAATTGATCTGGCAAACGCAAGTTCCATGCCGTGCAACGAACGAAACCGGGCCTCGGTCGAACTAGTTCTTGGCGGTCGCTTCGGAAGGGTCGATCCAGCCGATGTTTCCATCGGTTCGACGGAAGACGAGATTGATGCGGCCTGACGTCGCGTGCCGGAAAGCCAGCACGGGCGCGCCCGTCGCGTCGAGTTCGAGAACGGCGTTGGACACCGACATCTCCTTCATGGCCGAGGTCCGCTCCGCGATGATCAGCGGGCTGAAGTCCTTGGCGTCGTGCGTTTCCTCGTCTGGAGCTTCGAGCACATAGTCAGCCACGACGCCGGTTTCAACGGGCTGCACATGACCGGCGACATGATGTCCCTTCAGCCGCTGCTTGTAGCGACGCAGACGCTTTTCAAGACGATCGGCGGCCTGCTCGAAGCTGGCGTAAGGCTCGTGCGCGCGGCCTTCGGCATGCAGCGACGTGCCGGACGTCAAATACAGGGTGCAATCGGTCCGGTAGCCGGTGCCTTCGTGGTCGATCACGATATGGCCGGTGACTGAGCCGTCGAAATATTTTTCGACCGAGCCGCCGATTCGGTCCTGCACATGTTGGCGCATCGCCTCGCCGATATCGAAGTTCTTTCCCGATACGCGCAGCGCCATTTCCATCCGTCCTGTCTTGCCGTGCGTCGGGCCCAGAGGGGCAGGCCAGTGCCTGTTCGTGAGGGTTAAGAGGCTCCGAAGTGGAAGTCAACCGCAGGCCCAACGAGCCGTGTCGGAAGGCATTTTATGTCATTATTTCAATAATTTATCACGCATGCGCCGGGTCCTTGCGCCGCGCTTCCGCCTGCATTGCGGTCTTTTCGCGGCGTCGGTCGACCGATGAGGGAATCCGCAAACTCTCGCGATATTTGGCGACCGTGCGGCGGGCGATGTCGACGTTTGCGGCTTTCAGTCGCGCCACGATGGCGTCGTCCGACAGCACATCGTTGGGGCTCTCATGATCGATGAGCTGCTTGATGCGGAAACGTACAGCCTCTGCCGAATGCGCTTCGCCTGTGCCCGCCGCGATCGAGGCGGTGAAGAAATACTTGAATTCGAACAGGCCGCGCGGCGACGCGAGATACTTGTTCGACGTGACGCGCGACACAGTCGATTCATGCATCCCGATCGCATCGGCGATCGTCTTCAGGTTCAGCGGACGAAGATGTTCGACGCCCTGCGCGAAGAACGCATCCTGCTGCCGCACGATCTCGGTCGCGACCTTGAGGATCGTGCGGGCGCGCTGCTCCAGACTTTTTGTCAACCAATTCGCGGTCTGCAGGCAATTCGACACGAAAGACTTGTCGGCCGCCGTGCCTTTGACCTTCGACACTTCCGCCGCATAAGTCTGGTTCACCAGCACTTTCGGCAGCGCGTCCGAATTCAGTTCGACGTGCCACGATCCATCGGCCGCCGCGCGGACCACCACGTCAGGCACCACAGGCTGCAAGGGTCCGCCGCCGAACGCCCGTCCGGGCTTGGGATCGAGGCGGCGAATCTCGCGCACCATTTCGGCGATGTCTTCGTCGTCGACGCCGCAGATCTTGCGCAGCGCTGCGAAGTCGCGCTTCGCCAGCAACGGCAGATTGGCCACCATGGCGCGCATGGCGGGATCATAACGGTCGAGTTCCTGCAACTGGATGGCCAGACATTCCGCAAGGTTGCGGGCGCCGACCCCGGACGGGTCGAATGTCTGCACGAGCGTCAGCACGCCTTGCGCCCGCGTCTGGGCGACGCCAAGCCGATCCGCCAGATCGTCGATCGGTTCGTTCAGATAACCGTTCTCGTCGAGCGAATCGATGATCGCCTGACCGATGACCCGGTCGACCGGATCATGGATCGCGACCGCCAACTGCTCGGCCAGATGTTCGCTGAGGGTGAGCTTCGCAGCCACATAGGCTTCGAGATTGGGAGCCTCGCCATCAGGCGAGCCGCCCGGAGCGCCGCTCCAGGCGCTGGCCGAAAAATCGTTCGAGTCGGCAACGCGTTCAGCCGTCGCTTCGGTGCGGTCAGCATCGAATGTGTTCTCGACTTCGGTGCCGAGGTTCGATTCCAGGGCGCCACGATCGGTTTCGAGCTGTTCGGAGGTCCAGTCGCGCTCGCCGTATTCGCTGAATTCTTCGCTCGTGTGTTCCCGGTCGGTCGTGTCGGACGGATCGAAATCATCCGCCATTGCGGATGTCGCCGCCAAGGGAAGGTCCGGGCTGTCGGGCCGGTCTTCCGCGCGTTCCAGCAGCGGGTTGCGTTCAAGCTCCTCCTCCACGAAGGCGGACAACTCGACGCTGGACAATTGCAAGAGCTTGATGGCCTGCAGAAGCTGCGGCGTCATCACCAAGGACTGGCCCTGGCGCATCATCAACCGGGTGGAAAGCGCCATCCTGAACGACTCGCAACGCTACGGAACATGGCCAGACATTCGGCCCGTTTCTTGCTTGTAGCACAGAGTCGCTGAGGATTTCGATACGCAATCGCGCTGCTTGGGGCAAAATATCGCAACAGTTAAGCGCCCGTCACCGCAACGCGTGCAATCTCAGCGGCCTACATCCTGAAGCTTTCACCAAGATAAAAGCGCCGGACGTCCGGATTGGCGACGATCTCCTCCGGAGAGCCCTCGGTCAGCACATGGCCGGAGTGGATAATGTAGGCGCGGTCGATGAGACCCAGCGTTTCGCGGACATTGTGGTCAGTGATCAGCACCCCGATGCCACGCCGCTTCAGATGCCGCACCAGATCCTGAATGTCGCCGACCGCGATCGGGTCGATGCCGGCGAATGGTTCGTCGAGCAGCATGTAGGACGGTTGTCCGGCGAGCGCGCGAGCGATCTCACAGCGGCGGCGCTCGCCGCCCGACAGCGCAATCGAGGGCGACTTGCGCAGGCGCTTGATGTCGAATTCGTCCAGCAGGGCTTCGAGTTCCGCCTGCCGCTGGTCCTTGTCGGCGATGTTCACCTCGAGAACGGCCCGGATGTTGTCCTCGACATTGAGCCCACGAAAGATCGACGCTTCCTGCGGCAGATAACCGATGCCGAGACGGGCGCGCCGGTACATGGGCAGATCGGTCACGTCGTGGCCATCAAGCTCGATGCCGCCCTTGTCGGGTCGGACCAACCCGGTGATCATGTAAAATACCGTCGTCTTGCCCGCGCCGTTGGGACCGAGCAGGCCGACAGCCTCTCCCTGCCGGACAGCAAGGCTGACGTTTTGCACAACTGGGCGTCCGCGATACGCTTTGCCTAAATGATAGGCACAAAGCGAACCCGCGCCGAGATGCAGCGGCTCCGGACCGTTGGAATCGACATCTGGCGCAAAAACCTCCCCGGCGTCGCGGCGCGACAGCCCGGGGATCGCGCCCGACAGCAATTCCGCCGCCGCGCCGGCCATGGTGCGCGCCGACCGGACGGCCGATTTCAGGATGCCTGACGATGGCTGGGGCAAACGGGACTGCTTCCGGCGGGTGTCGAGTGTCTTCCAGACGCAATCGCCTATCGCGCCGCCATGTCAGGCGCAACCGTCAAACAGCAGGCGCCGTCACGGGCGCGGATTGCGGTTGGTGGATCGGGGCTTTGCGGCGTCAGGCTTCGGCTTGTCGTCGATGGCGGGCGGCTGGGAGCCGGGCGTGAACATACCGCTGACCCGGCCACTGCCCTTGCCGGTGCAGCTCGCAACGTTGCGGGTCAGGTCGTAGATCAGCTCGTCGCAGGTCTGGACGTTCGGTCCCTGCGTCAGCGACACGCGCCCGACGAGGTGCACCTTGTTCTCGGAGCGCTCGAAATAGCCCCGGTCTCCCGCGCCGACCTGATCCTGCGAGGTGATCGTGACGGGTCCAGCCGCCTCGAGCCGCCTGATCTGGTTCATGCTGCCGGGCGCGCCGCCAGCGGTCTCGCCAGACATGAACACCGTGATCGCGGACGCTTTCAGGGTCGCCCCACCCTGCTTCACCACGACCGAGCCGGCGTAGATCAGCTTCTGGTCCTTGTCGAAATAATCGAGCTTGTCGGCGTTGATCGAGATAGGACCGCCCCCGTTCGCGCCGGGCAGAACCGATCCGCTGCGGCCCTGCGCCAAGGCGCCGCCAGCGAGGCAACACGCCGCCGCCACAAGCAAAAGGCCCCTGAACCACGTCACGGCTTCGCCTCCGGCGCGAGCGGCGCGATGTCAGACTTGTCCTGCCAGATCTCGGAGGTCACGTTGCCCTCGAATGTCACCACATGACCGTTATCGGCCATACTGAAACGATCCGCCGACAATGACCCGTTGGGCATGCGCACCGCCACCGGCTCGTTCGAATGAACGATTCCTTCGCGAAAATCCACGTCCGCATTGGTCAGCTTGATCTCGTAACCCGTCGTGCTGACGATCCGAACAGCGCCCGCGCGGTCGCCGGACCGGAGCTGAAGAAAGTCTCGCCCGCTGTCGAAAATCCCGATCGGCGCGGAGGCGTTGACGCTGTCGGTCGCAGCTATCGACACGCGGGCGTCGATCTCTTTGAGTTCGATGACCTTCGGGGTCTTGATGTCCTGCACCCCCGACGCGGCGCGCACTTCGTAGGCCCTGCCATCCTTGCGGAAACCGCTCAGTTTTGGCAATTCCATCGTGATGCGAGTGCCTTCCAGCTTCGTCTGTCCGACCGAAACGCCCTCCGGCAATTTGCGGAAGGGGTCGAGCAACGTCACGCCGACGAGGCCGATCACCGCGGCGCCGCTGGCGAACACGATGAAGCGTTTCAAACGCCGCACGCGCTGGCTGTGGCGGCTGGCGTCCTGAAACGCGCGCGAACGCCCGGCGCGAAGCGGCCGCTCATAGCGCGCGACTGGCTGGGTGGCCCCCACCTGACTCATCAACTCGCGTTCCGGACGCCGGAACTCCCGGCCTGTTTCACTGCGAAGTCTTAGCGCGGCGTCGATGGCCAATTTGAGGCCGCCGGTCCGCCTATTCGTGAGAAAAGATATCCGCCTCCGGCCAACCCATCAAATCGAGGTGCGCCCGGTCGGGCAGAAAGCCGAAACAGGCCGCCGCCAGCTCCGTTCGTCCCTCTCGCGCCAGCATGGCGTCGAGACGGGCCTTGAGGCCATGCAGGTGCAGCACGTCGGAGGCGGCGTAAGCGATCTGGGCTTCCGTGAGCGTCTCGGCCGCCCAGTCGGAGGACTGCTGCTGCTTGGATAGATCGACGCCGAGAAGTTCGCGGGTCAGATCCTTCAGCCCATGCCGGTCGGTGTAGGTGCGGGTCAGTTTCGAGGCGATTTTGGTGCAATAGACCGGCACGGCGAAGACCCCGAAGGCCTTGGCCATCATGGCGATGTCGAACCTTCCGAAATGAAAGATCTTGAGCACCGCCGGGTCGCGCAGCAGACGCGTCAGATTGGGGGCGGCGCTTTGTCCGCGCTCTACCTGCACGAGTTCCGCGTTTCCGTCGCCGCCGGACAGCTGCACGACGCAGAGCCTGTCGCGGTGCGGATTGAGGCCGAGCGTCTCGGTGTCGATGGCGACGCTTGAACCGAAGTCGAGGCCGTCCGGCAAGTCGCCCTTGTGCACGCGTATGGTCATTCGGCAATCCCGCGAAAAAGTGTGTGTAGACGAGCGGGCCCGCCCTGCCAAGCGCAGCACGACAGCGGATACGAAACGACCCCAGACGCAGAGACCGGGGCCGAATGTCAAATTCGTATGGAGAGATCAGCGATCCTGCCAGCCACGGCGAGCCGCCTGCGAGTGGCCTTCCGGATCGCCGAACCAGCCCCCGTGCCCGCTTCGACCACCGCCACCACCGCGGTTGCCGCCGCCTGCCCCGCCGCCGCGCGACGAACGCCGGTCGTCGTCGTCATCGCGACCGCGCGAGCCGCCTCGATTTTCCCAACCACGCCGTGACGCCTCCGAATGGCCTTCGGAATCGCCGAACCAGCCACCCTGGCTGCGGCCGCCACCACCACGCGAAGACTGACGATCGTCGTCGTCATAATCGCGGCCGCGCGAGCCGCCGCGGTCGTCCCAGCCTCGACGCGAGGCTTCCGAATGACCCTCG
>CANJEY010000002.1 GCA_947472615.1 Beijerinckiaceae bacterium | reverse complement strand
GGCGTCCAGGCGCTGGCGGCGGTGATTTCACCCTGATAAATCGGTGTCATGTCGCTACCTCTTGACTGAAGCCGGGGCGGGCGCTCGCGGCCGCGATGTCATCATTCGCGGAAAGAGGAATCCAGCCGGTCGGCGAGGCGCATCATGGTCGCCCAATTGCCGTCATTGTTGCGATCGTTCATGCCGTCGCGCTTCGACGCCATTGGATCGAGAATCGTTTCGTCCGGGATGAGCATTTTCGCGCCCGTCTGCATCGCCTTGAGTTGCGAGGAGCAGGCCTGCTCCAATACACACATCACCACAAAGGCTTCGCCGATCGAACGTCCAACGGAAATCAGACCGTGGTTGCGCATGATCAGCGCCATGTGTTCGCCGAGGCTTTCGCCGAGCCGCTGGCGGTCGCTCATGTTGTCGCCAGGGCCCTTGAAGTCGTAGTAGCCGATGCGCTTGTGGAAACGCACCGCCGCCATCGAGACCGGCAGCAACCCGCATTCCAGCATCGACAGCGCCACGCCCGTGTCGGTGTGGGTGTGCAGGACGCTCATCACGTCCGGCCGCGCCTGATAACAGCCGCCGTGCAGGGCGACGCCGGCGTTGTTGACCCGATAAGGGCTTTCGGTGAGCTTCGTCCCCTTCATGTCGACCTTGATAAGGCTCGACGCATTGATTTCGTCGAAGGTGAGATCGACAGGTTTCAACAGGAAATGCTCGGGCTCGCCCGGAATGCGCGCAGAGAAATGGGTGCCGAAATTGGTGCCGATCCAGTTGTAATAATGCGCTAGCCGGTGCGTGGCTGCGAGCTCGACCCGCACGCGCCATTCTTCCGGGCTGACACGATCGCGAAGCGACGGCAGGTTCAGTTTTGTTACGACTGCGCTCATGATGTCCTCCCGAATTTGTTGCATTGATAAGAGTGGACTTCGCAGCCGCCGTCAAGGTTGTCGCGGCCGACGTCCATGAAGGAACTTTACAGCGCCAATTGAGTTATCCCCCGCAATTGTTCAGCTCGGGCAAATGGGGATTGATATGTTGTCTGGTGCTTTGGCTCTTGCTTTTTCGGCAGCCTTCACCGGCGCTGCGGCGTATATCAATCTGGTCGAACAGCCGGCGCGTCTCGGGCTCGACGATCGCGCCATGCTGAAGGAATGGAAGCCGAGCGACAGACGTGGTTTCGCGATGCTGGCCGGGCTTGCGCTGGCGGCCGGGATCGTTGGCTTTGTCACTTATCAGACAAGCGGCGACGCAACGTGGCTGGTGGGCGCGGCGGTTATCCTGGCGAGCTGGCCTTATCTGTTCTTCGTGGTGACGCCGCTCAACAACCGTCTGCTGGCGGACGTCGCGGTCGGCGGCACATTGGGGTCTCGTGGGCTCGTGGCTGACTGGGGCGTGCTCGAGTGGGGCGTGACGGCGATCGGGCTTTGCGCATCGGCGCTGTTCGTCTGGCCACTGGCGTGAATAACGTCGGTCGTTGACACGCCGAGTCCAGACGATAACCTTCCGGACAATTCGACGGCGATGCGCCGTCAGGAGTCAGGTGCGGCGCGGAAGCGCCGCCGGGAGGAAAGATGAAGGCCAACGCCTGGAAGCGATCCGTTGCGCCGCGTGCGCCGGCCGTGCCGATGCAGCCGTTGATCGACGCCGCCGGCTGGGATCCGAAGCAGATGGCTGTCTCGGATGAATGGACGTACACGTTGTCCGACGCCGAGCGCGGCGAAGTTCTGGATGCTGTCGCTTCTCGAGAGGCCGCCGGAGGCTCGCTGCTCGACACTAGGCGCGAAGACTTTTCCCTGCCGTCCTTCGCGGCGCGATTGCGCGACATCCGCGACGAGTTGATGACCGGGCGCGGCTTCGTTCTCATTCGGGGTCTTCCGTTCGAGGCGATGAGCCAGTCCGCCTTTGCGACGGCGTTCTGGGGCGTCGGGCTGCATCTGGGCGCGCCGATTTCGCAGAACGCGCAGGGGCAATTGCTTGGCCATGTGAAAGACATCGGCGGCGCCTATCTGGAAGACCGCGCCTATACCACCAAGGCGGCGCTGAAGTTCCATTGCGACAGTTGCGATGTGCTGGGCCTGGCGTGCATTCACGCTGGCAAGTCCGGCGGCGAGCATCTGCTGTGCAGTTCCGTGACGGTCTACAACGAGATGCTGAAGCGCCGGCCCGATCTGCTGAAGGAACTGATCGGGCTTTATCCGCGCGCGCGGCCGGGCGACGGCTATGGGGCCGATACGCCGTGGATCATGCAGTCGATCTTCGCGTTCCACGATGGCTATTTCACATCGCGAGCCGCCAGTCAGGCGATCGACAAGGCGCAGAAAATTCCAGGGGCGCCGAAACTGACGCCGTCGCAGATTGAGGCGCTCGCGGTGTTTCGCGCCATGTGCGACGAGTTCGCGCTCGAGATTCATTTCGAGCCGGGCGACATTTTCTTTGTCATGAATCATACGCTGATGCATTCGCGCAAGGCGTTCGAGGATTGGCCGGAGTCGCACCGCAAGCGGCATCTGCTGCGGCTGTGGCTGAGCAACGGCGTGCGGCCCTTGCCGGATGACATTGCGAAACGCATGTCGGGCGTGAAGTCGAAGACCGGCGCATATACGGCGAGCCTCGAAGTCGCCTGACGAACGAAGCGGCGGGAGCAACAACAATCGCCGCCGCGCACGACACTCTCCGGGAGAGAAACATGTGGCATTCATCCATGCGCCGATGGGCGCAGTCTGCAGCGGCCGCGGCAGCGCTCGCAGCGGCGCCCGCCGTGGCGCAGGGCGTCAATATCGCGACCTACAAGGGCGCGGACCGGCAAAACCTGCTGATCGACGGCGCAAAGAAGGAAGGCAAGGTCGTCTTCTATTCGGGCATGATCGTCGATCAGGCGCTATTGCCGGTGAGCAAGGGTTTCAAGGCGAAATACCCGTTCGTCGATCTGCAGTTCTGGCGGGGCACGAGCCGCGACATTATCCTGAAGGTAATCACCGAAGCGAAGGCGGGGCGTCCCGAGGCCGATGTCTTCGAATCCAGCGGCGTGGCCGAGCCGACGATGAAGCAGGGCGTGGTTCAGCAATACTGGTCGCCGGAACTGAGCGCGTTGCCGGCTGCTTATGTCGACCCCAATGGCAGGTGGTCTGCCTATCGGGTCAATTATTTCGGGCTCGCTTATAATTCGTCCCGCGTTCCCACCGCGCAGGTTCCGAAAACCCACGACGATTTGCTCGACCCTAAATGGAAGGGCCGCATGGCCTGGCATGCGGAGAGCGAGTCCGGCGCAAACCTTTTCATCGCCAATGTGCTTTTAGCGCGCGGCAAGGATGCGACCGCGAATTATCTCGAAAAGCTCTCGAAACAGGACATCGCCAACTTTCACGGCAGCGCGCGGGCGCTCGTCGACAAGGTCGGGGAGGGCGAATACGATCTTGGCATCGAAATTTTCGCGCACCATCCGTTGATCAGCAAGGCGATCGGCGCGCCTCTCGATGCGCAGATGCTCTCGCCGGTTTCCTCCACGTTCGGCACCATGATGCTGGTCAAGAACGCGCCGCATGTTCACTCCGCGATGCTGCTGATTGATTATCTGCAATCGAAAGAGGGACAGGAAATTCTGCGCAAGGCGGATTATCTGTCGGCTCGGCCCGATGTCGAGGCCGATGCGAAGCTGCAGAAGATCATTCCCGAGCGCAACGGCCTCAAAGAACAGGTATTCACGCCCGCCAGATTATTCGAAACTCGGGACGATGCGAACCGGCTATTCTCGCAATATTTCAAGGAATAGTATCTTCAGCCGAACGCAGGAGGGGACGATGCGCAATGGGCTTGTGGCGGCGCTGATCTGCGCCGCGGGCGCGGCGAACGCGCAGTCCGTCGAGAGCTTCTATCGCGGCCGGCAGATCGAGTTCATCGTCGGCAGCGAGGGTGGTTCGTCCTACGACGGGTTTGCGCGCCTGCTGGCGCGCTACATGCCGGAACATATTCCGGGCAATCCGAGTTTCGTCGTCCGGCTGATGCCGGGCGCGGGGCATATCAAGGCGACGAATTATCTCTATTCGGTCGCACCGCGCGACGGCACCTCGATCGGGATCATCTCGCAGCTCATCCCAACGGCGGCAGCGCTGAAGAACAAGCCCGGTCTGGAAGCCGACTTCCGCCGGATGAACTGGATCGGCAGCACCGACACTGCCAATCAGGTCTGTATCGCGCGGCCCGATGCGCGGGTGAAGAAGGGCGCAGACCTGTTCACTCAGACCCTGATCGTCGGCGGGGCCGGCGCAGGCAGCGGCGTGTCGACGATCCCGATCTACCTTCGCGAAATCTACGGCATGAAGTTCGAACTGATCGAGGGCTACAAGAATTCCGGCGACGTGATGCTGGCGATGGACCGCGGCGAGGTCGAAGGCGTGTGTCAGACCTATCAGGGTTTCGACCATTCGCGGCCGGGCTGGATCACGCAGGGCAAGGCCAATCTGCTGTTCAATCTCGAGAAAGAGCCGATCCCCGGGCTCGGCGCGCCGTCGATCCGGCAATTCATCAAGACGCCGCAGCAGATGCATGTCGCGGACTTCTTTTCCGATAATAACAATCTCGGGCGCCCGGTCGTGGGGCCACCGGATATTCCGGCCGAACGGCTCGACGTCCTGCGGCGCGCGTTCGACGCTGCTGTGCGAGATCCAGGCTATCTGGCCGACGCGAAGCGGCAGAACCTCGATCCATCGCCGAAGATCGGCGAGGAACAGGAAAAGCTGTTCCGCGAGATTCTCGAAACGCCGGAGGAGATCATCCGGCTGGCGGCGAAGTTTCTCGGCTGAGCCTCAGCGGTAGGCGTCGGCGATCGCCATGAAGTCGGCGGCCTTGAGGCTCGCGCCGCCGACAAGAGCGCCATCGACGTTGGCGACGCCCATCAGCTCCACGGCGTTGTTGGGCTTCACCGAGCCGCCGTAGAGAATGCGGACGCCGGCGCCCTGATCGGGCAGCAGGCGTTCCAGTTCCTTGCGGATGAAGGCGTGAACCTCGGCCACATCGGCGGCGGTCGGCGTCAGGCCCGTGCCGATGGCCCAGACGGGCTCGTAGGCGATGACCAGATTGGCGGCGGTCGCGCCGTCCGGCAGGGAGCCATTCACCTGCCTGCCGACGACGTCGAGCGTCGTGCCGGCCATGCGCTCGGCGTGGGTTTCGCCGACGCACACGATGGCGATCAGGCCGGCGCGCAGCGCGGCGGCGGCCTTGGCCTTCACGACGGCGTCCGATTCAGCGTGGTCCGTCCGGCGTTCGGAATGGCCGACGATCACATGGGTCAGGCCGAGATCGGCCAGCATTTCGGCGGCGACGTCGCCGGTGTGGGCGCCGCTCTCCCTGGCGTGGCAATCCTGTCCGCCGATGGCGATTCCGGTCCCGCTGGCGGCCTGTGCGGCGAGCCCGGCTGTCGTGAAGGGCGGGCAGATCAGGAGGTCGATCTTGCCCTTGAGTGCTGCGTCGTAGCGCGCCGCCATGCCGGCGAGTTCGCCCAGAGAGGCCTTCAGGCCGTTCATTTTCCAGTTGCCGGCGACGAGGGGGCGAGGACGGCTGGCCATGGAATCTCCCGAAATCTCTTGAATGCGCCCCGGTTAGCAGAGCCGCGCGCCTATGCAAAGCCGGTCCGGGGCGTTAAGGACGCGTCGTTGCGCCGCCGGACGCTGCTTTCTATAGTCCGGCCCGCTGGGGAACACAGGAACCGATCATGCTCGACGGGATGCGCAGGGCATCACAGAACTGGTTCGGCCGCGCCATCATGGCGGTGGTCATGGGCTTCATTATCCTCAGCTTCGCCGTCTGGGGCATCGGCGACATTTTCAAGGGATTCGGCTCCAACACCGTCGCCAGCGTTGGCGGCGAGGAGATCACGGCCGAGCAGCTTCGTTACAATTACCAGACGGCGCTGCAGCGGTTGCAGCAGCAGTATCGGCAGGCGATCACCAACGAGCAGGCCCGCGCCATGGGCCTCGACAAGCAGGTGCTCGGTCGCCTCATCGCCGAAGCCTCGCTCGACCAGCGCGCCCGGGCGCTCGGGCTCGCCATTTCCAATGACGACATCGCCAAGGCGATCCAGAACGACAAGTCGTTCGCCGGGCCGACCGGCAAGTTCGATATGACGCGCTTCAACGAGGCGCTGCGCGATGCCGGCCTGAACGAGCAGAGCTTCCTGCGCGAACAGCGCAAGGTCTATCTGCGGCAGGAAATTGCAGATTCCATTGTCAGCGGAGCTGCGACCCCGAAGGTCGCGCTCGAGGCGATCCATCGCTACCGCAACGAGACGCGCGCGATCGAATATGTGACGCTGCCGGTCTCGGTCGCGGGCGACATCGAAGCCCCGTCGCAAGAGGCGTTGCAGAAGTTCTACGACGAACGCAAGCAGACCTTCCGCTCGGACGCTTACCGCAAGGTCGTGACGCTAGTTGTGACGCCAGCCACCATCGCCGATCCCGCCAAGATCTCCGACGCCGACGCGCAGACCCGCTATGAGCGGGTCAAGGGCGAACGTTTCGGCACGTCCGAGACGCGTCATCTGCAGCAGATCGTCTTTCCGAGCGAGCAGGACGCCGCCGAGGCGAGCCAGAAGATCAAGGCTGGCGCGACGTTCGATTCCATCGCGGCCGACCGTAAGCTCACCGACAAGGACATCGACCTCGGCGTCGTGGCGAAGAAGGACATCATCGACGCGGCCGTCGCGGAGGCCGCCTATGCGCTGCCGGCGGGCGGCGTCAGCGAACCCGTGAAGGGCCAGTTCGGCGTGGTTCTGGTGCGGGTCGAGAAGATCAATCCGGAAAGCGTCCGGCCATTTGCGGAAGTGGCGGACGACCTGAAGAAGGACATCGCCACGGAGCGGGCGCGCGGCGAGGCGCAACGTCTGCGCGACAAGATCGAGGATGAGCGCACCTCCGGCAAGACGCTGTCGGAAGCGGCGTCATTGGCCGGCCTGCAAGTCCGCACCATCGACGGCATCACGTCAGCCGGCATTGGCCGCAACGGCGAGCTCGTCACGGATCTGCCGGAGAAGGACGCTTTCCTGAAGGCGGTGTTCGCGTCCGATGTCGGTTTCGACAACGACACGATCAACACCCGCGACGGCGGATTCATCTGGTTCGAGGTCGCGGCTGTCGACCCGGCGCGTGAGCGCACCCTCGACGAGGTGAAAACCGAGGTCGAAAAGGCGTGGCGGGACGACGAGATCACCAAGCGCCTGAGCGCCAAGGCCGAAGCCATGGTCGACAAGATCAAGGGCGGCGCTGCGATCGAGGTCGTCGCCAAGGATGAGGGCGGGCTCGAAGTGAAGCAGTCCAACCAGGTCAAGCGCATCGGCACCGAGAGCGTGCCGTCGGCGGTGGTGGCGCGCGTCTTCGCCATGCCGGTCGGGGCGGCGGGTTCGGCGTCTGGCGAGGGGCTGAGCCGCGTGGTGTTCAAGATCAACGACAGCGTCGTGCCGCAGATCGATCTGGATTCGGATACCGTGAAGGGCATCGCCGACCAGTACAAGGCGGGCATTTCGGAAGAAATCCTGACCCAGTACATCACCCGTCTGCAGGGCGATCTGGGCGTGCGGATCAACGACGCGGCCGTCAGTCTGGCGATCGGCGGCGGCGATCCGAACAGCCTGTTCTGAGGGCGCGATGATTTCTCCCTCCTTCGAGGTCTTCGCGCGCGCGTGGGAGGCGGGCGCGCCGTCGCTTCTGTCGACGAAGCTGATCGCCGATCTCGAAACGCCGGTGTCGGCCTATCTCAAGCTGTCGGCCGGTCGGGCCGGCAACATGTTCCTGCTCGAATCCGTCGAAGGCGGCGCGGCTCGCGGCCGTTATTCGATGATCGGCCTCGATCCCGACGTCATCTGGCGGACTTATGGCGACCGGTCTGAGATCAACCGCAGGGCGCTGACGAACCCGGATGCGTTCGAGCCTATGCCGCAGAAGCCGCTCGATGCGCTGCGGGCGCTGATCGCCGAATCGGCGATCGACGCCGATGGGTCGCTGCCACCGATGGCGGCTGGCGTCTTCGGCTATCTGGGCTACGACATGGTGCGGCAGATGGAGCGTCTGGCGCCGGCGAAGCCCGACCCGATCGGTGTGCCGGATGCGGTGATGATCCGCCCGACCCTCATGGTCGTGTTCGATTCGGTGAAGGACGAAATGTCCATCGTGACGCCCGTGCGTCCGCAGGCTGGCGTTTCGGCGCGCGCCGCCTACGAGGCGGCTGTGGCGCGGCTCGAAGCCGCCATCGACGTGCTGGAAGGGCCGCTCGGCCATGCTCCGCCGCAGGCCGATCCGCATCTGCTGGCGGCCGCCTCCGTGTCGAACACGCCGGAGCCGCACTTTCTCGACATGGTCGATCAGGCGAAGGAATACATCCGGGCCGGCGACATCTTTCAGGTCGTGCTGTCGCAGCGTTTCAGCGCGCCGTTCAACCTGCCGGCGTTGTCGCTCTATCGCGCGCTGAGGCGCGTCAACCCGTCGCCGTTCCTGTGCTACCTCGATTTCGGCGGCTTTCAGATCGTCTGTTCGAGTCCGGAAATCCTTGTGCGTGTGCGTGACGGCAAGGTGCAGATCAGGCCTATCGCTGGCACCCGCTGGCGCGGCAAGACGCCGGCCGAGGACGACGCGCTGGCCAAGGATCTGCTGGCCGACGAGAAGGAGCGGGCGGAGCACCTGATGCTGCTCGATCTCGGCCGCAACGACGTCGGCCGCGTGGCGAAGATCGGCACCGTGAACGTGACCGACAAGTTCTTCGTCGAGCGCTACAGCCACGTCATGCACATCGTGTCGAACGTCGAGGGCGAACTCGACCCGAAGCACGACGTGATCGACGCGCTCTGCGGCGGCTTCCCGGCCGGCACCGTGTCGGGCGCGCCGAAGGTCCGGGCGATGGAGATCATCGACGAACTGGAGACCGACAAGCGCGGCATCTACGCCGGGTGCATCGGCTATTTCGGCGCATCGGGCGAAATGGACACCTGCATCGTGCTGCGCACAGCCATCGTCAAGGATGGCATGATGCACGCGCAGGCTGGCGCCGGCATCGTCTATGATAGCGATCCATCGTACGAGCACCGCGAATGCGTCAACAAGGCGCAAGCCCTGTTCAAGGCCGCCGATGAGGCGGTGCGCTTCGCCACGAGCGCCCGGCGCGGGCAGTAATCAGCCGCGCCCGGCGATCATGCGGTCGCTGGACTGGATTTCGAACGCCAGCGTTTCGCGATGGGTGCGGCCGAACTCGTCAGTTGCGCGGATTGAGATCGCATGTGCGCCGGGGGTCAGGTCGCCCGGCAGGGGCGCAGCCCAGACATGCGTCGAGCGCTCGGCTTTGACCCATGGTTTGATGGCCTCGCGATTGTTCGCATAAACCGCTGCGACGAATGGATCGGTCCGGTCTTCGCGCCGCATGGCGATTTCGGGGCCGTGATCGACGCTGCAGAAGACCAGCGTACGTGGTCCGCCGTCGAACACATTGGCGACGATTTCGGTGGTCTGCGCCTCGTGGGCGCGCAGTGTCGCGCGTCGGAGCTTCGGCGTGACCTTGCCTGCATATTCGGCTTCAGGGCGTTCGCACAGAACGGCGCGCACCTGCCGGGCCGCCGGTTCGTTGGTTGGCCGGAATGTGGTCCGGCACGAATTGCCATTGACGGACAGAACATAGAACCCGCTGGGCGCGCCGTCGCAGGCATCGGCGATGGCGACGCCTCGCCGGTCGAACGGTCCGCTCCACCATGAACCGCAAACCGTGGTGAGCACCTGATGATGGTGGGGCGCACCGGCCCCAGTTCGCCAGATGTAGCGGTGTTCGGCCATGTGCGTATGGCCCGCGAAACTGACAGCTGGCCTGTCGCCGATGATGTCGAGCAGACGGGCGCAATCATCCGTAGCGATCTCACGCCCGCTGTGGTCGCGGCGCGAGCGCAGCGGAATGTGCATCCCAAGCACGATGAGCCGGCTTGGCGGCGTGCGCGCGAGAACATTCGCCACAAAATCCAGTTGCTCGTCGCTGATGCCGTCGTGGTAGCGGCCCATCTGGCCGGGCTCGGTCGGATCGGCGCCTTCGTAGACGACGTTGTCGAGCATGATGAACATCGCTTCGCCATGTTCGAACGCATAGTGCGACGGGCCGAACGTGCGGATGAAGGTTTCGCGCGCGAAGGAATTGTCGGGCGATTCGTAGTTCAGATCGTGATTGCCGCACACGTTGTACCAGGGCTTTTCGAGCGTCCCGATGAGACCGTTAATCCGGCCGTAGAGCGAGAGATCGTCGCCGACGATATCGCCAAGCGTGACGCCGAACGCGGCGTCCACACCGGCTGCGGCCGGAATGACGCCATCGCGAATGAAGTCGACCTCCGCGTCGGTTTCAGGTTGCGGATCGGCGAACAGGATGACGTTGAATGCGGTGGGCTCATCGCGCTTCGTCAGCGTGAAATCGATCGATGACGGCAAAGGCCCAGTGGCGGCGACGCCGGGGTAGGCGAACGGGATATGCGCCGGCGATCCAGTTGGCCGGTGGACGTAATAGTGCCGGGGCAGTTTCGTGTCTGGGTCCAGTGCGATTGCGTAACCGGACGGCTTGACGACCGAGATGATGCAGTCGCGGTTCACAGACAGTTCGTATTGTCCGTCGCCGCCTGTCGTGACGACATCCCTTCCATTGGTGACCATGACGCCCGGGACGCCGGCTCCGTCGGCCGTCCGGACGCGGCCGCGCGCGATACTTGGCTGCGTCGTTCGCGCCGCGCCGCCCGGCGCCAGAATCGTGAGTGCTGCGGCCGCGCCGCACAGAACGCCTCGACGCGTGAAGTCGGTTGAGAAAGTCATGGGCCGCTCCTGTCTGGCGGCCTGATGACTGAGTCGTTCGACGACAGGACGAAGATGGCGTGACACTTCCGCGAATGCGGTCGTCAAGTCGACTGGAACCCGGTGGCCGCCCTCAACGAGGCCCCGGCTTGACCTTCAGGGCGCGCCGTCCCAAAAGTGCCCGATGATATCGAGCTCGCCATGCTTTCCGTCACGCTGATCGACAATTACGACAGTTTCACCTGGAACCTGGTGCATTACCTGGGGTCTCTGGGCGCGGACGTGCGGGTGTATCGCAACGACCAGATCGGCGCACGCGAAGTGCTGGCCGCCAAGCCTGACGCGATCGTGTTGTCGCCCGGTCCCTGCACCCCGAAAGAAGCGGGCGTCTGCCTCGATCTGATCAAGGCGTCTGCGGGCGATGTGCCGCTGTTTGGCGTCTGCCTCGGCCATCAGGCGATCGGCGACGCCTATGGCGGCGATGTCATCCGCGCGCCGCTGCCCATCCACGGCAAACTGTCCGAGATCCGCCATCACGGCGAGACGATCTTTCGCGGCATCAACGGGCCGTTTCAGGCGACGCGCTATCATTCGCTCGTCGTGCGGCGCGAAACCATGCCGGCCGATCTGCACATCACGGCGGAAACGGACGACGGGCTCGTTATGGCGGTGTCGCATCGCGCGCAGCCGGTGCATGGCGTGCAGTTCCACCCCGAGAGCATTCTTTCCGAGCACGGCCATCTGATCCTGCGCAATTTTCTCGATCTGGCGCAGGCATGGAACAGCGCTCACCCACGTCAGGGCTGACAGAGGTTTTACATGGATGCGTTCAAACCGCTGATCGCGAAGGTCGCCACGGGCGCGAGCCTGACGCGGGCGGAAGCCAATCAGGCGTTCAACGACATGCTGTCGGGCGAGGTGACGCCATCGCAGATGGGCGGCTTCCTGATGGCGCTGCGCGTACGCGGCGAGACGGTGGAAGAGATCACCGGCGCTGTGGCGGCGATGCGCGACAAGATGCTGCGCGTTCACGCGCCGGAGGGGGCCATCGACATCGTCGGCACCGGCGGCGACGGATCGGGCTCCTACAATGTGTCGACGCTGGCGTCGATCATCACGGCCGCCTGCGGCGTGCCTGTCGCCAAGCACGGCAATCGGGCGGCCTCGTCGCTGTCGGGCGCCAGCGACGTTCTGAGCGCCCTGAAGGTGAAGATCGGCCTCACGGCCGCTGGCGTGGAGGCCTGCATCCACGAGGCGGGCCTCGGTTTCATGATGGCGCCGACCCATCACGCGGCGATGCGACACGTCGGTCCAGTAAGGGTCGAACTCGGCACTCGGACGATCTTCAACATTCTCGGACCGCTCTCCAATCCTGCCGGCGTGAAACGTCAGGTGGTCGGCGTGTTCTCGTCAGCCTGGCTTGAGCCGATGGCGCAGGTGTTGAAAAATCTCGGCTCGCAGAGCGTCTGGATCGTGCACGGTTCCGACGGGCTGGACGAAATGACCACAACGGGGCCGACTTCGGTGGCGGCGCTGGAGAACGGCGACATCCGTACGTTCGAGGTGACGCCGGAAGAGGCGGGCCTGAAACGCGCCACGACGGCCGATCTCAAGGGCGGCGATCCGGCGCACAATGCTGCGGCGTTGCTGGCGGTGCTGGATGGGCTGAAGTCGCCCTATCGGGATATCGCGGTGTTCAACGCGGCGGCCGCGCTCGTCATCGGCGGCAAGGCCAAGACATTGAAGGATGGCGCTGAAATCGCCGGCCAGGCGATCGATTCCGGCCGTGCGAAAGCGGCGCTGGACAAGCTCGTCGAAGTCTCGAACCGGGGTTGATGCATGGCCGACATTCTTCGAAAGATCGAGGCCTACAAGCGTCGAGAGATTTCGGACGCCAAGGTGCGCATGCCGCTGCATGCACTGGAGCGCCAGATCGACAAGCAGAGCCCGCCGCGCGGCTTCGTGCACGCGCTCGAAGCCAAAATCGAGTCCGATCTGTTTGGGCTGATCGCGGAAATCAAGAAGGCGAGCCCGTCGAAGGGCCTGATCCGCGAGGATTTCGATCCGCCGAAACTGGCCAAGGATTACGAAAAAG
Organism: Beijerinckiaceae bacterium; assembly: GCA_947472615.1. Taxonomy (GTDB): domain Bacteria; phylum Pseudomonadota; class Alphaproteobacteria; order Rhizobiales; family Beijerinckiaceae; genus Terripilifer. The sequence goes on along the minus strand of CANJEY010000002.1, from coordinate 26,025 downwards.
GCGGCGCGGCCTGCCTGTCGGTCTTGACCGACGGGCCGTCGTTTCAGGGCAAGCCTGAATACCTGACGCAGGCGCGCACTGCCGCCTCCCATCTGCCGGCGTTGCGCAAGGATTTCCTCTACGATCCCTATCAGGTTTTCGAGGCCCGCGCCTGGGGCGCCGATTGCATCCTGATCATCATGGCCGCCGTCGACGACGAGACCGCGAGCTCGCTGAACAAGGCCGCGCACGACCTCAAGATGGACGTTCTGGTCGAAGTACACAACGAGGCGGAACTGAAGCGCGCGCTGGCGCTTGAAACCCGCATGATCGGCATCAACAATCGCGATCTGCACACGTTCAAGACCACGCTTGACGTCACCGAACGTCTCGCCAAGCTTGTGCCGAAGGGCCGGATCGTGGTGTCGGAAAGCGGCATCGCCACGCACGAGGATTGCCTGCGGCTGTCGGGCTTTGGGGTCAACGCCTTTCTAGTCGGCGAGAGTCTGATGCGTCACGCCAATGTGCAGGAAGCCACGCACGACCTGCTGCACGGCAAGATCGTTCCCAAGCGCGCCAAGACATGAGCGAGCTGACGCATCTATCCGCCTCCGGCGAGGCGCGCATGGTGGACGTCTCCGAAAAGGACGTCACCTCGCGCACCGCCATCGCGGAGGGGCGCTTGGTGATGCTCAGGGAAACGCTGGCGCTGATCCGCTCCGGCGACGCCAAGAAGGGCGACGTGCTGGGCACGGCCCGCATCGCCGGCATTATGGCAGCGAAGAAGACGCATGACCTGATCCCCATGTGCCATCCGCTGCTGCTGTCGAAAGTGCAGGTCGATCTCGAACTCGACGATGCGCTGCCGGGCGTGCGGGTGCGGGCGCTGGCGAAAGTCGCGGGCCAGACCGGCGTCGAGATGGAGGCGCTGATGGCGGTTTCGATTGCCTGCCTGACAATCTACGACATGGTGAAGGCGGCCGATCGCTTCATGCGGATCGAGGGCATTGGCCTTGTCGAGAAACTCGGCGGCAAGTCGGGCCACTGGAAGCGCGACGAGGCCTGATGCGTCCGGGACTGTTTTCCGCCGCGTGCCGGCGTGCCATATAGGCGCATGGCTCCTTCACCACTCCTTCCCGTTGCAGATGCCCTGAAGCTCGTTCTGGCGAGCGCGCCGCAGGCGCTTCCGGTCGAAATGGTCCCGCTTGCGCAGGCGCTCGGGCGCACACTGGCGCAGGATTTGGCTGCGCGCCGCACGCAGCCGCCGGCCGACGTTTCGGCAATGGACGGATATGCGCTGATCTTCGATGACATCGCGAATTGTCCGGCTACGCTCGACGTGATCGGGACCAGCGCCGCCGGGCATGGTTTCGCGGGCGACGTGAAGCGCGGACAGGCGGTGCGGATATTCACCGGCGCGCCGGTGCCGGCTGGCGCCGACACTGTGCTGATTCAGGAGAATACCAAGGCCGGGGAAGGGCGCGTCACGGCGGTTGAGAACGAACCGCGCGGCCGCAATATCCGCAAGGCCGGACTCGACTTCGTCGCCGGTCAGGTGTTGCTCCCGGCGGGCCGTAAACTGGGCGCGCCTGAACTGGCGCTGGCGGCGGCCATGAACCGCGCCGAACTGCCCGTGGCCCGCAAGCCGTGCATCGCCCTGCTGGCGACCGGCGACGAACTCGTCGCGCCGGGTCAGGAGCCGGGGCCGGACCAGATCGTCGCGTCCAACACGTTCGCGGTCGCGGCTTATGCGGAAGCGGCGGGCGCCGAGGTGCTCGACCTCGGCATCGCGGGCGATACGTTCGCGGCTCTCGAAGCAGCCATCCGCCGCGCGCGCGACGCCAAGGTTGACGTACTGGTGACGGTCGGCGGGGCGTCGGTTGGCGACCACGATCTGGTGCAGACTGCGCTGACCCGCGAAGGCATGGAGCTCGGCTTCTGGAAGATCGCCATGCGGCCCGGCAAGCCGCTGATGCACGGACGGCTGGGCGACATGCGCATTCTCGGCCTGCCGGGCAATCCGGTGTCGGCCATCGTTTGCGGCGTGCTGTTTCTGGTGCCGCTGATCCGCGCGTTGTCGGGCGACCCGCAGGCGGGGCGCGACCCATCCGTTGCGGCGGTGCTGGGCGGCGACCTGAAAGCGAACGATACGCGACAGGATTATCTGCGCGCCACTCTGAAGTCCGGCGACGGTCTGCCGGTGGCGATTCCGTTCGGGCAGCAGGATTCTTCCATGCTGCGCACGCTGGCGGATTCGCAGTGCCTCGTCATCCGGCCGCCGCACGCGCCCGCCGCCAAGGCGGGCGATCCTTGCCGGATCGTGCCGCTGTAGGCCGAAAGCACGCGACTGACTGCGCAGCAGAAAGCAAGCGTTCAACAGCTCATCGCATCCCGCCTTGCGGAGCGCGATGGCGCGACATAGGTTTCGTCAGCGCCGCGCAACAAGCGAGGCCCGGAGGAAACACATGCGCCATCGTCTCGTTCGCCCGTCCCTCGCAGCATCCTTCGCGGCTGCCGTCGCGGTCGCGACGCCGCATTCGGCGGCGGCGCTGACGGCTGCGGAGGTCCTCAATTACACCGGAGCAGACCGTAACGCGGTTCTGTACGAAGGTGCGAAGAAGGAAGGGCAGGTCGTCTTCTATTCGGGCATGATTCCGAACCAGACGCTGCGACCCTTGGCCGAGTCGTTCCAGAAGAAATATCCAGGCGTGAAACTGAATTACTGGCGCGCCGATTCAGAGGAAATCGTCGTCAAGATGACGGCCGAACAGCGCGCCGGCAACATGGTGGGCGATCTGCTCGAAGGCACAGGCGTCGGCGAACTGGCCGTCAGCGCCGGCCTTGTGCAGCCGTTCCTGACGCCGGCGCTGGCCGAATATCCCGAACAATATCGCGATCCACGACACCTCTGGGCGCCGACGCGGCTGAGCTATTTTGGCACCGCCTACAATACCAAGCAGGTTTCGCCCGACAAGGTTCCGCGCAATCTTGACGCGCTGCTCGATCCCCAATGGCAGGGCAAGATGGCGTGGTCGTTCGGTCCCGCCACCGGCGCGGGCCTGTTCATCTCGTCGATTCGCATCACGCTCGGCGAGGAAAAGGCCAATGCCTATTTCGCCAAGCTGGCGAAGCAGAAAATCGCCAATCTGGCCGAGACCGCCCGCACCGTCGTCGACCGCGTCTATGCTGGCGAATATGCGATTGGGCTCGCCATCTATGCGCATCACCCGCTGATCTCGAAGGGCAAGGGCGCACCGGTCGACACTGTGCTGATGGATCCGGTGACGAGCGCGGCCGGTGTGATGCTGGTCGCCAAGGGCCTGCCGCACCCGAACGCCGCAATGCTGCTCGTCGATTTCATCCTGTCGAAGGACGGGCAGGAAATCATGGCGAAATCGGAATATTTCCCGGCGAGGCCCGACGTGGCGGCGCTGCCGCAACTCGCGCCCATCGTGCCGACGAACGCGGGCTTCAAGGAAATGTTCGTCAATCCCGAGACGCTGCAGAAATACGCGGACTCGTCTGCGAAGATTCTGGGCGACGTATTCCGCTGAACAATAGCGCCGGCCAGTACGGCCGGCGCTCATTTTCAAACCTATCGAATGGCCGTCGGGGCGACCGTCGATCCGGTCGCGCCCCTGATCTTCAGCGGCTGGACGATAAAGGCGAATTCGTACGCCTTCGCGGCGGCAGCCTTTTCGAGAACCATATTCTCGATGAGATAGATGCCGTGTTGGATCAGCATCATCGCGTGAACCGGAAGGCTCGTGCCTTGCTCCGAGGGACGCGATTCGACGCAGCAATTGTCGGCGCCGACGAGCATCGGATCTTGTGACACAAGCCATTGACCGGCGGCGCGGCCGATGCCTGGCACCGAGCGGCCGTAGCGCACGTTATCCTTTCCCATCAGCTTGCCCCATCCGGTATGGATGATGACGGCGTCGCCGGGCTGCAGGGTCATGTTTTGCTTGGCGAGCGCCTGCTTCAGGTCTTCGTCGGTGATCACATAGCCGCCTTCCAGCATGTCAACGCCTTTCAGTGCTGCGACATCGATCATCACGCCGCGCGACATTAGCGTGCCAACCGTTTCAACGCCCATCTTGGAGAAGCCGTAGCGGCCCTTGAGGTCGTCGAACTTGAAGCAATTGTAGAACTTGTCGCCCCACATCTGATGCACGAAGGAATCGAACTGCGTGCCGATCTGGCCGAGTTCGGTGACGACGACTTCCTCATTGGCCACACGCGCGTTCGGCTGCGGGATCGCGGGCTTCGTGTAGATGTTGAAGACGCGGTTCTCGTTGATGAAGGTTTCCTTCGGGTCGGGCGCCAGAATGGCGCCGAGCTCGAACGTCTCTCCGGTCTTGATGGCCTTTGCGGCGCGCAGCACCGTTTCGGGCTTCATCCAGTTGCCCGAGCCGCGCATGTCGCCCGCGCCCCATTTGGACGGACAGCGATCGCTCTCCGGCGGCATCTGCCACGGCGTCGATTGCGCGAACGATGCGGATGCGCTGCAGCTCGTAATGGCGAGCGCGAGCCAGATGCCCTTCATGTTTGCCTCCCGGTGTGTCGGCCGCGTTGCGGCTCATACTGCAGGATAGGCAGTAAACGGATGAAGCGCCAAGGTTGTTTGCTTGGACAACAGCGCTGGAGGTGCGCCAGCGCCCCTCGTGCTTCGAGACGCCGCCTGCGGCGGCTCCTCAGCATGAGGGGCTAATGCTCATTTGGATATGGCTCCGTAGTTCATTTTGTGAGCATCAAGGCCTCATGCTGAGGAGCGCTGCGCAGCAGCTCGTCTCGAAGCACGAGGCCGATTTCGGCATTTGCCTTCCGCGTTGAGGCGCTACTGCAAACTACCCGATCACAGGCGCGCCGCCGAAACGTTCCTTCCACTTCGAAATCACCTCGCGGTTGTAAACGTTATCCGGCACGATTCCGTTGAGCGCAGAAATCACCGAGCGCGTCGCCCATGCAATGCCGGGGCGTAGTTCGCCGCCTTCGTTAAACGATGCGGAGTGCGGCGACATCAGCACGCGATGGCCGAGGCTGCGCAGCGGCGATTCCATTTGCAGCGGTTCTTCCTCGAATGCGTCGATGGCCGCGCCGCGCAGGCGGTTTTCCTTGATCGCTTGCGCGACATCTGCTTCGTCGATCACCTTGCCGCGCGCGGTGTTGATGATCGTAGCGGTCGGCTTCATCAACCGGATCTGCGCGTCGCGCAGCATGAAGCGCGTCTCTTTAGTCAGCACGACATGGAACGACACCACATCGGATTCGCGCAGCAGGGTTTCATAATCGACCGCCTTCACGCCTGCGAGCAGGAAGTCCGCCGGCGGAATATAAGGATCGTAGGCGATGAGATTGACGCGCCATGGCGCGAGCAATTGCGCCACGCGCTTGCCGATGCGTCCGAGCCCGACGAGACCGATGGTGATGCCCTGATAACCGTCCGAACGCGCGCCGAGAAACGTGGTGCCGTGATAAGGTTCACGCCACTTCCCGGCGCGGACGTCCTGATCGCGCTCGACGACTTTCTTCAGCATCGCGAGGATCATCGCCATGGTGGATTCGGCGACTCCGAAGCAATTGGCTTCCGTCGGTGCATGGCAGACCAGAATTCCGAGATCGGTCGCGGCGTCGGTGTCCACGTCGTCGACGCCGACGGTGTATTTCGCCACGATGCGCAGACGTTGGGAGGCTTCCATCACGCGACGCGAGATCGGTGTGTGGCGGATCGAGGTGCCCATCAGGGCGACCGTGTCGCGGGCGGCTTCGGTCAACGGGCCTTCGTGTTCGCCACGCGGCAGCGTCCACGCCTTGTCTCCCCAGACGAGTTCGTACCCCTTGCCTTCAAGGTCCTGGATGATGGACTTCGGCTCCTCACGAGGCGCGAACATCAGGATTTTCGGTTTGCTCACGTGTCCTCCGATCGCCGTCAGCCGGCGGGCCTGGCCCCACAGGGGCGGATGTCGATTTCGTTCGTCCAGCCGTTGCGCGGCTGCATGTAAAGCGCGTGGAAGGCGTCCGCGATTGCGTCTGGGTCGATGCGCCTGTCGTCGTCCGGAATGCTGGCGCGCGTGCGCTCCGAGTCGATCGCGCCATCGACGATGACGTGGCCGACGTGAATGCCCTTTGGGCCAAGCTCGCGCGCGATAGATTGCGCAAAAGCCCGTAGTCCGGATTTCGCGACCGCCATGGCAGCGAAGCCTGACGGCGCGCGCATCTGGGCGGCGGAACCCGTGAAGGCGATGGTGCCGCGCCCGCGTGGAAGCATGACGCGCGCGGCGTTTTGCGCGAGGTTGAAGGCGCTCAGCATCGAGTTCCGCCACACCATTTCGAAGTCCTGCGCCGACATGTCGAGCAGGCCGGCGGACTTCCATGGAGACGGATTGGAGATCGCTATTTCGATGGGCCCGATCTCCCGCTCGACCTGATCGAACAGCGCCGCTATCCCGGACGCGTCCGTGCCATCCAGAGCGAAGCGCCTCACGCCAGCGTCGCCGCCGAAGGTCTGCTCCAGCCTTTCGGCGTTGCGCGCCAGAGCCGCGACAGCGAGACCGTCGCGACGGAAGCGGCGCACGATGGCCGCGCCCAAGCCCGGACCAGCCCCCAAAACGATCGCAGCCGATTGCGCCATGCCGTCCCGCTCCCTGCCGGGCTAAAGAGCCCATGCGGCCCGCTGCGGTCAAGCGCCGGGGCAGCCAGATTCCCCTTGCGGGCTTGCGCCACAGTGCCGCGCCGCGTAGGGCAGGGCGCTCGCGCGGAGGCATGATGGGTCTCGTTGGAATTCTGATCGACGTGGTGGGGCCGGTGTTTCTGCTGGCGGCGATCGGCTATGTCTGGGCGCGGCGCGGAACCTCGTTCGACGCTGCCTTCGTGGCCGTGCTGGTGAACAATCTCGGCACGCCGGCGCTGATCCTCGACAGTCTGCTCAACTCGCGTCTCGAACTCGCCGTGCTGGGCCAGATGGCGGGCGGGGCAGCGATCAGCATGGGGCTGGCGATGGCACTGGGCTGGCTGTTCGTGCGCGCGCAGGGCCTGCCAACCGCCACCTATCTGCCGGTGTTGGTGTGGTCGAACGGCGGCAACATGGGTCTGCCGCTGATGCTGTTTGCGTTCGGAGAGCGCGGGCTGGCGCTAGCGATCGCGTGGTTTTCGCTATCGGCGATTTCGAACTACACCGTAGGGCAGGCGATCGCGGCGGGAGGCCTCAGTCTGCGTGATATCGTCAAGATGCCGATCATGTGGGCGCTCGCGGTCGTGCTGCTGACAATGGGAACCGGCGTTCAGCCGCCGAGCATCTTTTTGCGTTCCGTCCATCTGTTGGCGGGCGTCTCCGTTCCGCTGATGCTGTTGTCGCTGGGCCATTCACTCGCGAAGCTGCATGTGGCGGCGCTGCCGCGCAGCGTGCTGTTCTCCTGCGCGCGCCTGTTCGGCGGCTTCGCCATCGGCTGGGGCGTGGCGACGCTGCTCGGCCTGCAGGGCGTCGAGCGCGGCGTGCTGGTGACGCAGAGCGCGATGCCGTCGGCGGTGCTGAATTATCTATTCGCATCGCGTTATGGAAATCAGGCGGAGAATGTCGCCGGCATCGTGGTCGTCTCGACGCTGATGTCGGTTGTGCTGCTGCCGCTCTTCCTCATGTCGGTCATGTAGCCATGCGGGTCGATCTGTTCGATTTTGAATTGCCGGAAGACCGCATTGCGCTGCGGCCGGCGGAACCGCGCGACAGTGCGCGCCTTCTGGCGGTCGATCCGGCCGGCGCGCCCGAACTTGACGACCGCATCGTGCGCGATCTGCCGCGGATGCTTCGGTCGGGCGACGTGCTGGTGGTCAACGACACGCGCGTCATTCCGGCGAGGCTCGATGGCGTGCGGGTGCGCGGCGACGCCGTCGCGCGCATCGAGGCGACGCTGCACAAGCGGGAGGGCGAAGATCGCTGGCGCGCCTTTGTGCGGCCGGCGAAGAAGCTGAAGGTTGGCGAGCGCATTCGCTTCGGCGAAGCCTCCGAAAGCATGGCCTGTCTGCTCGGTTCGCTCGACGCGGAGGTGCTGGATAAAGGCGACGGCGGCGAAGTGCTGCTCGGTTTCGCCTTCACCGGGCCGGCGCTGGATGACGCGATCATGCGGCTCGGCCACATGCCGCTGCCGCCCTACATCGCCTCGAAACGCGGCGAGGACGCGCGCGACATTGCCGATTATCAAACGCTGTTCGCCGACAAGCTCGGTGCCGTGGCCGCGCCGACAGCGGGTCTGCACTTCACGCCTGCGTTGATCGACGCGCTGGGCGCCCGAGGCGTAACCATCGAACGTGTGACGCTGCATGTCGGCGCCGGCACCTTTCTGCCAGTAAAGGCGGAGGACACAGAGGCGCATCGCATGCACGCCGAATTCGGCGTGGTGCCGGAGAGCGTGGCGCGCGCGCTCAATGAGGCGCGGGCGCGCGGAGGCCGCATCGTCTGCGTCGGCACGACGTCGTTGCGCATTCTGGAATCCGCCACGATGCCGGATGGAGTTGTGGAAGCCTTTGCGGGCGATACGTCGATCTTCATCACGCCCGGCTATCGGTTTCGCGCTGTCGATATTCTGCTGACGAACTTTCATCTGCCAAAGTCGACGTTGTTCATGCTCGTCTCAGCGTTCAGCGGGCTCGATCGCATGAAACGCGCCTATGCGCACGCGATTGCGTCCGGCTATCGCTTCTACAGCTATGGCGACGCCTGCCTGCTATTTCGCGAACGGTCTGTGGCATGAGCGCCTCGAATGTTCGCGTGCTGGCGATCTGGGAGGATGACCCGACCGAGTCGCCGCTGACCATCGACCTGCGCGTCAATGCAGCGACGAAGCGCATCGTGGGACGTTGGAGCGTCTTCGGCGCGGTCGATCTGGCCGGCCCGCAATGCGCGCCTTTCATTTTGCAAGCAGATGGCGTGATCGACTTCGGCGTTGGAAAGCTGGACGATCGCCGCTGGCGCACCGATCTGCGCGATTGCGACATCACGGTTGGAACGCGATTCTCATTGCGCTGGAACGAGCAGGACAGCGCGATCTATCGCATCGAGAAAGTGGCTGCGCTCGGCAGCAAGGAGATCTGACGTTGAGTTCGGGGTTCGCTTTCAACATTCATGCGCGCGACGGCGCTGCTCGCACAGGCGAGATCGTCATGCCGCGCGGAACGATCCGGACGCCGGCCTTCATGCCGGTCGGCACGGCCGCGACCGTCAAGGCCATGTATCCCGAACAGGTGAAGGCGCTCGGTGCGGACATCGTGCTGGGCAACACTTATCATCTGATGCTGCGGCCCGGCGCCGAACGCATCGCCGAACTCGGCGGCCTGCATACGTTCATGAACTGGCCCTATCCGATCCTCACCGACAGCGGCGGGTTTCAGGTGATGTCGCTCGCCAAGCTGCGCAAGCTCGACGAGAATGGCGTGACGTTCCAGTCGCATATCGACGGATCGCGACATGTGCTGACGCCCGAACGATCCATGCAGATTCAGGGCCTGCTTGGCTCCAATATCCAGATGCAGTTCGACGAATGTGTGAAGTTGCCGTGCAGCGATGCTGAGGCGGAGCGCGCCATGCGCCTGTCGCTGCGTTGGGCGGAGCGTTCGCGCAACGCCTTTGGCGGCGAGCATGGCCGCGCCTGTTTCGGCATCGTGCAGGGCGGTGCGGTTCCGGCGCTGCGCATCGAAAGCGCGCGCGCGCTGAGCGATATGGATTTCCACGGTCTCGCGATCGGCGGTCTGGCGGTTGGCGAACCGCAAGACGTGATGCTGGCGATGATCGAGACCGTGATGCCGCATCTGCCCGATGACAAGCCGCATTATCTGATGGGCGTCGGCACGCCAGACGACATTCTGCAATCGGTGCGGCGTGGCGTCGACATGTTCGATTGCGTGATGCCGACGCGCGCAGGCCGACATGGGCAGGCCTATACGCGGCACGGCCGCATCAACCTGCGCAACGCGAAGCATGCTACAGACAATCGTCCTTTGAATGAACGCTCATCCTGTCCGGCGGCGCGCGATTATTCACGCGCCTATCTGCATCATCTGGTCAAATCCGAGGAGATCCTCGCGATGATGCTGCTGACGTGGAACAACCTCGCCTATTATCAGGAGATGATGACTGGCGCGCGCGCGGCCATCGCGGACGGCCGCTATGCGGATTATTGCGAGACCTTGAAAGCCGGATGGGGCGCGGGCGACGCGCCCTGACGCTGCAGAATCATGGACGCGGCGCACCGTTGGGAACCTGCGACAGACGCGCGCGCGCGATCTGCGCTTGCAAGGGATCGTTCGGCGCCGGGGCGCGGGCATTTTCGACCTTCAGCCGGTCGCCCATGATGACTTCAATCCGCGCGGCGCGATCATTCCGCGCCTGATGCCGCTTTTCCATGAAGGCCCTGCGAGCGGCGAGCGCGTCTTCACGGGCCGCCTTCAGAGCGGCGCGTTTGGCCGCCAACGCAGCCCTGTCGCGCTGCAACGCAGCGCGATCTTCCAACGCGGCGGCGAGAGCCTTGTCGCGATCGGTGCGTAATTCCTGAAACGCGGACTTCAGCTGCTCACGATCCTGCGCCGTATTGTTTGCGGTGGTTGCGCCAAACCCCTGCGGCGGCTTCACAACCGAAAAGGCGGCAGGATCGGCGGAGGAGATGCGGGCGCCTGAACCGGTGAGCAGGGCCGCCAGGCCGGCGACGAGCAGAATCGAATAGGTCTTCATGTGCGCACCCCGTCGAGATCGCACAGACTAATAAGGCTTCCGTCGCGCCAAAACGTAAAGCAGATCGCTCAAATGCCAGCGAAGGACGCAAATCGGCGTTCTTGATGCGCCGCCTAGAAGTGCTCCACAGCCACGATTCCGGGAATCGCCTTCAGGGCGCCCGCGACCTGCGCGCTGACCTGAAACTTGCCGGGCAGTTTCACCTCGACTTCGCTGCGATCCTTTTCCAGCATCAGCACTAGCGAGACCTCGCCTTCGCCACGCACCGCGAGACGCTGCGAGATGGACGGCAGCGGCGTCTCGTCGCGCACGAAAATGCGCAGGCCTTTCTGGATGCGGCTCGCGGCCGTTTCGAGCGCATCGACGGCCACGATGCGCGCCCGCACGTCGTCGCCTTCGAGGTTCGCCTGCAACGTCACCAGCACGGCCGCGCCCTTTTCCAGCATGTCGCGATATTGATTCAGCGCCTCTTGAAACATGATCGCCTCATACTGGCCGGATGGATCGGACAGCGTCACGATGCCCATCTTCGAACCCGATTTCGTGCGCCGTTCCGTGCGGTCGAGCACGGTCGCCGCAAGTCTTGCACCCGATGCGCCGTGTTTGACGGCGCGCGCAAAGTCGGCCCAGCGCTCGACGCGCAGACGTTTGAGCACGCCCGCATAGTCGTCCAGCGGATGCCCCGACAGGAAGAAGCCGACCGCGTCGAACTCGCGGCGCAGGCGTTCGGCGGCGGCCCACGGCGGCGTCTTCGGCATGACGAACGAAGCAGAGGGATCGGAGCCGCCAAACAGTGCGCTCTGTCCGGCGTTCTGCTCTTCCTGAACACGATTGGCGACGCGCAGGATCGTTTCAATCGACCCGAAGGATCGCGCGCGATCGGGCTCGATCCCGTCAAAAGCGCCCGCAGCCGCAAGGCTTTCGAGCACTTTCTTGTTCACCTCGCGCGGATTGATGCGATGCGCGAAGTCGGCGAGATCGCGGAACGGCCGCTCGCCTCGCGACGCCACCAGCGCTTCGGCCTGTCCGACGCCAACGCCCTTCACGGCAGATAGCGCATAGTAAATCGACAATGCGCCATTCGCGCCGGGGCGCACGTCGAAGTCGACGCCCGAGTGATTGATCGACGGCGGCTCGATACGGATGCCGAGCCTCTGCGCCTCGTTGCGGAATTCCGAGAGTTTGTCGGTGTTGCCCTTGTCGAGCGTCATCGAGGCGGCGATGAACTCGACTGGATAGTTGGCTTTGAACCATGCTGTCTGATAAGCGATCAGCGCATAGGCGGCCGCGTGGCTCTTGTTGAATCCGTAGTCGGCGAATTTGGCCAGCAGGTCGAAAATCTCGTCCGACTTCGCCTTGGTGATGCCGCGCTGCGTCGCGCCGCTGACGAAGCGCTCGCGTTGCGCATCCATCTCGGCCTTGATCTTCTTGCCCATCGCGCGGCGCAGCAGATCGGCTTCGCCGAGCGAATATCCCGACAGGATCTGGGCGATCTGCATCACCTGTTCCTGATAGATGATGACCCCGAAGGTTTCTTTCAGCACCGGCTCGATCAGAGGGTGGATGTAATCGGCCTCCTGCTCGCCGTGCTTGACCGCGCAATAGGTCGGGATGTTCGCCATGGGGCCGGGACGATACAGCGCCACAAGCGCGATGATGTCTTCCAGCCGGTCGGCGCGCATTTCGGCGAGCGCCTTGCGCATGCCGGCGCTTTCCACCTGGAACACGCCGATCGTCTCAGCCCGACCGAGCATTTCGTAAGACTTCTTATCGTCGAGCGGGATCTTCGAAATGTCGATGTCGATCCCACGCTGCGCGATGAGTTTCACGGTGGTGGAAAGCGTCGTGAGCGTCTTCAATCCGAGAAAGTCGAACTTCACGAGGCCGGCGGGTTCGACCCATTTCATGTTGAACTGCGTCGCCGGCATGTCGGACTTCGGGTCGCGGTAGAGCGGCACCAATTCATCGAGCGGGCGGTCGCCGATGACGATGCCGGCGGCGTGGGTCGAGGCGTTGGAATAGAGGCCTTCCAGCTTCTCAGCGATGCTCAGCATCTGGGCGACGCGTTCGTCGCCTTCGGCTGCTTCGCGCAGGCGAGCCTCGGATTCGATCGCCTGTTTCAGGCTGACGGGCGCGGCCGGATTTTGTGGCACAAGCTTGGCGAGCTTGTCGACCTGACCGAGCGGCATTTCCAGCACGCGCCCGACGTTGCGCATCACGCCGCGCGCCAGAAACGAGCCGAACGTGATAATCTGCGCGACGCGTTCGCGTCCATAGCGTTCGCGCACATATTTGATCACTTCGTCACGGCGATACTGGCAGAAGTCGATGTCGAAATCGGGCATCGACACGCGTTCGGGATTGAGAAAGCGCTCGAACAGCAGGCCGAACCGCATCGGATCGAGATCCGTGATCGTGAGCGACCACGCGACGACGGAGCCCGCGCCCGAACCGCGCCCTGGACCGACCGGAATGCCCTGCGCCTTTGCCCATTTGATGAAGTCAGACACGATCAGGAAGTAACCGGGAAATTTCATCCGGGTGATGATGTCGAGCTCGAACGCGAGACGCTCCTGATAATCGGTGACGGTGAATGTCGGCGCGCAGCCGTGTTCCTGCAGCCGCTGCGCCAGTCCATCTTCAGCCTGCTGGCGCAGTTCCGCCACTTCGTCGAGTGCGGAGCCGTCGAGGCTGGTGAACCGCGGCAGGATCGGGTTGCGTGTGCGCGGCCGATAGGCGCAACGCATCGCGATCTCGACCGTGTGGCGCGTCGCCTCGGGAATGTCGGCGAACAATTGCTTCATTTCGGCGCGTGTCTTGAAGCGATGCTCAGGCGTCAACTGGCGGCGATTGCCGTCGCTGATCAGCGCGCCGTCGGCGATGCAGAGCAGCGCGTCGTGCGCCTCATAGTCGGACTTCGCGGCGAAATAGGGCTCATTGGTGGCGACAAGTGGCAGACCGCGCTCATAGGCTGCTGCCAGCAATTCGGCTTCGATCTGCTGTTCCTCGCGCAATCCGTGGCGTTGCAGTTCGACATAGAGCTTGCGGTCGAACAGGCGTTCGAGTTGCCCGAGCCGCGCCAGCGCCACATCGGGCCGCGAGGCGCGAAACGCCTGATCGAGCGCGCCGGTTGGACCACCCGTGAGGGCGATGAGGCCTTCGCAATATCGTTCAAGATAGGGCAGCAACACGTGCGGCGTGTCGCCCGGCTCCGGGCCAAGCCAGGCGTGCGAGGCGAGCTTCATTAGGTTCGCGTAGCCGGCCTCCGTCTGGCCGAGCAGCACCAGCGCGGCGCGGCCGGCGTCGGAATGCGGCGAGCGCCCGCCGAATTGCGCGGCGTCGCCGAAATCGACAGTGAGGTGGATGCCGATAATCGGCTGGATGCCGTCCTTGGAGATCTTCTCGGAGAATTCGAGCGCGCCGAACAGATTGTTGACGTCCGTGATGGCGAGCGCCGGCATCTTGTCCGCTTTGGCGAACGCGCCCAGTTTCGCGATGGTCAGCGCGCCTTCGCGTAGCGAAAACGCCGTGTGCGCGTGCAGATGGACGAAACCAACCTCGTCGAGGATGCGACTCACGATGCGTCTCCGGATGAAGACTCCATGATCGCGGATCGGCGCGTGCGCGTCGAGGCTTGACGACAAACCGTCAACAGCCGCCGCTCAGATGCCGCCGGCGGCCTTGGCGAAGCAGGCGATCATCGAGAGGAAGGCGCCCAGCGAGGCGATTTCGGCCATGCCCGAGAGGAGACTGCGGAGGATCATCGATTTGCTCCATACCAACGATGATCATGGTATGTTCTCTTTTTGTACAATTTTCAACAAATGCGTCAGGGTTTGGTTAAGAGCGCCGGGCAGCGGGGATTTTAGTGCCGCTCCGAGCGCTGCGGAACAAAATTGCTGGCGTGGCCGTCTGTCGGTCAGCTCTGCAAGAGCGTCCGCCAAAGGAGAATTCCATGCTCAGTTGGGCCATTACGTTTCTGATCATCGCACTCGTCGCCGCCGCGCTCGGTTTCGGCGGTCTCGCCGGAACCGCCATGTCGGCGGCGCAGATCGTGTTCTACGTGGCGATTGTGCTGCTGGTGATCTCGCTGATCGGCGGCTTTGTGCGGCGTGGCCGCGTCGGCCCTCCGTAACGCGTCACGTCAACAATCGGGTCAGTTCGGCGACGCTGGTTGCGGCGTCGAGTTGATCCACCGCTTGTATGATGTCCTCCGCTCGGTTGGACGGAACCTTTCCGGCGACCGAGCGGTGGAATTTGTCCATGACGGCGTCACGGCCCATCTTGTTACGCGCGTGACCTGTCGCGTAGCCGACCTCGGTTTCGATCACGCTTCCGTCGTTCAATTTCAGCCTGATTGCGCAGGGAAAGCCGCCTGGCGCGCGATTTTTCCAGCTCGTATCCGACGTGATCGTCATGCGCCGCATCAGGTCGACGACCTCGGGGTCGTGCCATCGGTCGTTAAGGAATTGACGCGGCGTCACTTCGCCATCGAGTAGCGCAATGGCGATCAGATAATAATAGCTGTGGTCTGCCGTCTCGCGCGTCGCCGGACGTCGGCGTTCCGCATCGGCCGCTTGCGTCTTCGTCATGGGGTGATCGTTCATCACTACATCGAGCGACGCGATATCGCGGCCCCTGATGCGGCCGTCCTTTGAGGCGCGGCGCGCGGCCATGATGGCGGCTTCTTCGGCCGCCTGCGTGGTGTCCAATCCCGGAAAACCCTTGATGGTGACGCCGTCGATCATGTGCCGGGTACGGGCCGGGGCCGTCAGAAACTCGAGTCCGTCCGAACGGCGGAAGACTCCGACGTTGAAGCCGCGCGAATCCTCGAACAGGGTGAGAGGGCCGGTGACGCCAGCTTCGGCCAGCAGCAGCGACTGCACGGCTTCCTGTGCGACCAGACTGCTGCCGAGGAATTTGGCGTGCGACAATTGCCCGCGGCGCACGCAGCCCAGCGTGATCGACTGCGCGCCGCCAAGCGCGATGGCGTTCGCCGCCACCTCTCGCGACAGGCCCAACATGCGCGCCGCCGCTGCGGGAATTGAAAAGCCGAACGCGGTCGTATGATCCCACGGCAGTTCGGGCGTCAGAAATCGGTAGATGCGGCCGAACATCTCATATGAAAGCAGCGCCGCATCCAGAAATGCTGCGCCGGATGCGCCGCGATGGTCGGCGATCGCCAGTAGCGCCGCGAGATTGTCGCTAGGATGACCGCCGAGCTTCGCGTTATCGTTCGGGTCCATCGCCAGATGATCGTTCATGTCCAGGGCGCGGATCAACGTGCCATTGACGAACGCCGCAGCCGACAGGGGAAGGCGCAGACCGCCGGAGCCAATCAGCGTGGCCTGCGGCGATCCGCCTGAGGCTTTCATCACTGACTGAACGCCGTGCGTGCATTCCTCGTCCCGCGCGATATAGGCGCAGCCGATCGAGTCGAGCACGGAATTCTTGATGAGCGCCAGAGCCTCGGCCCGGTCGGGGCCATGTTCGCATTCGAGCGCCCAATCGGCGAGTTTCTGGACAAGGGTGTCGCTCATCGCATCCATTCTGAGGCAGTTGACCGAGATTGCATCTTGCCAAGTGGCGGCCGTTTGATCCAGTCTTTTGCGCAAAGCGGACATCACTCGCGGGCGAACACATATGGCGTCAGACAGAACGACACAGGCCTCACGGCGGGTGACCAGTGCGGACGTGCTGGAATTGGGCCACGCCAAGGGCATTACGTTCTCCGATGCTCAGGCGGGGAAGATCGCAATTGCGGCCACCAGCATGCTCGAATCGGCGGCTCGGCTGCGCGCGCGCATCGAACGCAACGACGAACCAGCCTTCGGGTTTTCACCGCCTATCGCCCGGGATGCGGCCGAATGAGCATCGACGTTGCGTCGCTCACGCTGGCTGATGTCTCCGACCTCGTCGGAAAGCGTCAGGTGTCTCCGGTCGAACTCGTGCGCTCGTACATCGAGCGTATCGAGAAATACGATCACGCCATTCATGCGTTCATTCGCGTCACCGCTGATGTGGCGATGGACCGGGCGCGCGCTGCCGAGCAGGAAATCATGGCCGGCAAGCGGCGCGGACCGATGCACGGCGTGCCGTACGGGCTGAAAGATATCGTCGAAACGAAAGGCATTCCGACCACGGCGCATTCCCGCGTGCTGCGCGATCACGTGCCGCAGGCGGACGCCGTGGTGGAAGCAAAGCTGGCGCAGGCGGGCGGCATTCTATTGGGCAAGCTCGGCTGCCTTGAGTTCGCGCATGCGAGTCCGACTCCCGATCAGGGCTGGCCGCAGGTGCGCAATCCGTGGAACACCGATCACGGCTTCACCGGCGGATCGAGCACTGGCTCTGGCGCCGCCGTGGCGGCGAGTTTCGTGCCGGCCGCTGTCGGCACCGACACGGGCGGATCGGTGCGCAATCCGGCGGCGCTGTGCGGCATCGCCGGCATCATGCCGACATATGGCCGCGTCAGTCGGCGTGGAGTCATTCCGTACTCTTTTTCGCTCGATCACGTCGGCCCGCTCGCGTGGACGGCGCGAGATTGCGCCATCATGCTGAACGCGATGGCGGGTTACGATGCGGACGATCCGGGCAGCGCAGATCAGGCTGTTCCTGATTTTACAGCTTCGCTCCGCGGTGATCTGCGCGGCGTCCGCATAGGGCTGCTGCGCCATTTCCACGAAGAGGACATGCAGGCGGACGCCGACACGCTTGCCGCGATGAACGAGACGATCAGGTTGCTGGGCGATCTTGGCGCGCAGGTGGTGGACGTTCGTGCGCGCCCGTTGCTCGATTATCATGACTGCAAGCTCATCATTTCCGTCGCCGAGTTCTATTCGGTGCACGAGCAGGAATTCGCTGCGAAATTCCAAGACTATGGCGCGGACCTGCAGACAAAGACATTTCAGGGCGCGTTCCTGAGCGCTGCCGACTATCTGCAGGCGCAGCGCGCGCGCCGGCGGCTTGCGCTGGAGATGCAGGAGACGATGGCGCCGTTCGATGTGCTGCTGACCGCGTCCAACTTCCGGCCCGCGCCGAAGATCCAGACCAAGCCGCGCGATTCGACCGAGTTCTTTCAGAAGCCGAACATCACGGCCGTGTTCAACGTCACCGGCAATCCGGCCATCTGCATCAACAACGGATTCAGCCACGATGGCCTTCCGCTGTCGTGCCAGATCGTCGGCAAATATTTCGAAGAAGCGAAGGTGCTTCGGGTGGCGGATGCGCTGGAGCGGGCGACGTCGTGGAGCAAGAAGCGGCCGGTGCTGCGCGAATGCGCCAGCTGACGAATGGAGATTTCTATGCGCATCATGTTTCTCAATCAGGCGCCGCGCGATCCTCGCACCACCGACGAGGATGTCCGGGAGATCGAAACGTTGCTGCGCGGCTATGCGTCGCCCGGCACAGAGATCGTCTATGGCTTTTGCGACGATTTTCCGGGCGCGATGGTGCATGAGGTTCTCGGCAAGGCGCAGGCGCTGAATGGCCTCGCGCATGTGATGGAGGCGCCCGCGATCATCCAACGGATCACATGGGCGGCCGAGAACGGCTTCGATGCGGTGATCCAGAGCAACACATTCGATCCCGGCGTTGAAGGCGGGCGGCTGGCGGTTCGCATTCCGGTGATTGGCCTGTTTCGTACTGCACTCGCAGTTGCGTCGACTATCTGCGATCGCATCGCGATCCTCGGCCCGCTGGAAAGCGATTTGCCGAGCGCCTGGCGATCCATCTGCGCCTATCATATGGATCATGTCGTCGTCGGCATGCGCGGGCTCGGCATCTACAGCGCCGACATGAAGAAGCGGAAGGCGGAAATCTTCGATCGCACCGTCGCGCTGGTGAAGGAACTGATCCGCGACAAGGGCGCGGAATGCATCATCCCTCTCGGCGGCAAGCTCATTCCTTATCTGGTCGATCCGGCGGAGCTCGAGAAGGCGACGGGTGCGCCGGTGCTGAACACCAAGGCGATCGGCATCCAGTTTGCCGAAATGTGCGTGCGGCAGGGCATCGTCCATTCGCCGCTGGCCTATCCGCCGTCTCCGGCGAAACACATTCATTTCATGCAGAAGCTTTACGACTGAGCCGGTCCCGAACTTGCTTGATCGTCTGCGTCGAACCCTGACCCGAAGGTGGAACATGCTCGGTTGTGATCGTCGAATGGTTCTGGCTGCGGCGCTGCTGGCGACGTCATTTGCCTCCGCGAAGGCGCAGACGCTCGAGCAGTTCTACGCCGGCAAGCAGATCAGCATGGTGGTGGGCGGCGCGGCGGGCAGCGGTTACGACATCATCGGCCGCATCGTGGCGAAGCACCTGGGCAAGTATGTGCCGGGCAATCCGCGCGTCATCGTGCGCGGCATGCCGGGGGCAGGCGGCATCATCGCCACCAATTACATGAACACGGTGGCCGAAAAGGACGGAACCGTGATTGCCGTCGTCGGGCGTGAAGCGATCTTCGATCCGTTGTTCTCGGGTGCGGACTCGAAGGCGAATTACGATTCCCGCAAGTTCGTCTGGCTGGGCACGCCGAACCGCGAAGTCGGCATGGCGTATGCGCGCACATCGTCGGATGTAACGTCGATTGAGGATGTGATGAAGCGCGAGGTGACGTCGGCGGCGTCCGGCGCGACGTCCGGCAGCGCGGTGTCGGCGCGTTTGCTCAATGCACTGCTTGGTACGAAATTCAAGATTGTCACCGGTTATCCGGGCGGTTCGGAAGCGATGCTGGCGATGGAGAATGGTGAGGTCGACGCTCGCGTCGTCACCGGTTTCGCCGGACCGGAGGCGATCCACGTCAATGGCTGGATCTCGCGCGGGCAGGCTAAATTGCTGCTGCAACTCGCGGTGAAGAAGCACCCCAGTTACCAGCACGTTCCGATCATCATGGATTATGCGAAATCCGAGGATGATCGGCGCTTGATGGAACTGATGTTCATCGGTCAGGAACTCGGCCGACCGTTCTTCGCGCCGCCCGGTTTGCCGGCCGAGCGCGCGAAGGCGTTGCAGGATGCGTTCGCCAAAACAATGAGCGATCCCGAGTTTCAGAACGAAGCGAAGGATTACGAACTCTCGCCTTTGCTCGCCGCGGACTTGCAGGTGGTGGTCGAGAAGGTCTACGGTTTTCCGAAGGAAACGATCCAGAAAGGGATCGACATCATCGCGTTCACGGCGAAATAGCCTGAATTTCAGGGAGGGAATGAATGAAGCCTCGGCACACGAGGATTGCGGCCGCCATACTGGCCGCCAGTCTGTCTTGGACGCCTGTCGCGCATGCGCTGACGCAGGCGGAGATCGCCAGTCTCACCGGGCCCGACCGTGAAAAGCTGCTGATCGAAGGCGCGAAGAAGGAAGGCAAGGTCGTCCTTTACTCTGCGTTGATCGCCCAGATCGTGCTGCGACCGCTCGCTGATGCGTTTCAGAAGAAGTATCCATTCATCAAGATGGAGTATTGGCGCGCCGAGAGCGAGAAGATCGTTCCGAAGGTGATGGCCGAACGATCCGCCAATGCTCTGCTCGCCGATGTACTGGAAGGCAGCGGCATCGCGGTTGCGCTCATCGAAGCAAAGGCCGCGCAGCCTTTCCACAGCCCGGGCATCGAAGCGGCGCTGCCGCAATATCGCGATCCCAATCACCTTTGGGCGGCCACTCGCATCAGCTTTATGGGTTCTGCTTACAGCACGAAGCAGCTGAAGCCGGATCAGGTGCCGAAGACCTTCGAAGATCTGCTGGCGCCGCATCTGAAAGGCAAGATGGCGTGGCGTGCGGGCGCAGAAAGTGGCGGCGCGCAATTGTTCATCACCAATCTGCGCACCGCCTGGGGCGAAGAAAAGGCCGACGCCTATTTCCAGAAGTTGCGCGAACAGAAGATCGTCAATTTCACCGCCAGCGCGCGGGCGCTCGTGGATCAGGTGATCTCGGGCGAATACGCGGTGGCGCTCGACATCTACATGCAGCACGCGCGCATTTCGGCCGATCAGGGCGCGTCGGTCGCGTCGCAGCCGATGCCGATCGTGCCGAGCACCAACGGCACTGTCATGTATCCGATCGGCGCACCGCATCCCTACGCGGGCATGCTGCTGATCGACTACATGCTGTCGCCGGAAGGCGCGAAAGTGCTGGTGGATGTGTACGAAATTCCGCCGGACCCGAACGTGCCGCCGAAGCCTCAATTGCTGGCGCATGTGCCGCGCCTGATCGGCGCGCAGGAGAACTTCCTGCCGCCCGAAACGTTGGCGCGCAACATCGGCAAGACGAACGCGATCTGGGAAAAATACTTCCGCTGATCTTGTGCGAAGCGCCGCCGCTTACGGCTGCGGCGCTTCGATCGTCTTCTTAAGCGTGTCCAGGACGGCCGGAGACACCTCCGCCAGCGAGCGGAGGATCGACGAACCGCGTTCCAGACCGACGAAGCTGTACGGAATTGCGTTCTGCTTCATCGACTCCTGCGTGAAGTCCGCATCGTTCGACGCCTTCTCGTAGGCTGTGCGCAATTGCGACACGACGTCGGCGGGCGTTCCGGGCGGCGCGAAGGCGATGAACGTCAACTCGCCGACCTGATTGGTGAGCCAGTTCAGCGCGTCCCACGTCGGTCCCGACGGCATCTTGCCGTGGATTTCGACATAGAGGTCCGGGAAGGCCGGCATCTCGGTGATGAACTTGTTCCGCTCGAACACCCCCTTGTCGTCAACCGGCACATAATAATTGATGCCTATGCCTTCGCCGGATTTCACGAAGGCGGCTGAGCGGCTACGGAATGTCGTGATGCTGGTGTTGTGGAACTGGATCTCGTTGCGTTGCAGCGCGAGGAACACGTCCGCGCCGCCGCGATAGCCGATCACAAGCTTGTTCTTGATGCCCAGCGTATCGAGCGCGAGGCGTCCCATGAGGCCCGAAATAGCGGTCGTGTTGGTTTCGCCCAGCGTTACCAGCGGCGACTTGGCGATGTCGGACGGCTTCCTGATCTTGTCCGGTATCGAGTCGGTGCGGGCGTAGTTGACGCGCACGTCGCCGGTGCCGCCGATATATTCGAGCTTTTCGTATCGCACGCGCATGCCGCCCGCGCTGCCGAGCGCCTGCGCGAGAGGATCCCACGGCCCCCACAGAATCGTCAGCCCATCCGGCTTGGCGCGTTCGGCGAGATAATTTGTCGCCACAAGGCCGGCGCCGCCGGGCATGTTCTGCACAACGATATTCGGCGCTCCCGGAATATACTTACGCAGATATTGGGAGAAGTTGCGGGCGAAAATGTCCGACGTGCCGCCCGCCTCGAGACCGACCAGAATGGTGACGGTCTTGCCGCGATAGAACCCGTCCGTCTGCGCGACGGCGGGCGCTGCCGCGACGGAAGCAGCGATCGTTAGCGCCTGCATGAACGTGGATGTGCGATGCATGGGGTCTCCTCCTGCGCGCTCAGATTTTTTGTTTCGACGCCTCGCCGATGAGCGCCGCGAGCGGCGCGAGCGAGGCGGCGCTTTCGATATTCCAGATCATGTCGACGCCGCGTCGCGCAGCCTCTGCTCCGAGCAGCGGCTGCATGAGGTCGAGCGCTTTCGCTTCAACCTCGGGGCGCGACATGGGATTCTTCACGGTGCCGCGAACAGCATGGGTGCGGTGCGACAGTTTTCGCCCGTCGTGCAGATGCAGATCGACGATCGCCTGCCGCGAGACGGCGGTTCGGGACAATTCCTCATGGGCCGACAGCGTGACGCGCTGGCGAAGCGCGAAAACGTCGGGATCGCGCATGCGGACTTCGTCGTGCGATGAAATGAATCCGATCGTTCCGTCGACCAGCATCAGCGCGGCGAGGTGCTGCGCATTGACGCTCGGCATCTTGCGGTCGTTCACCACTTGCGCGCCTTCCGACGGCAGATGGATCGTCACCGACGCCACATCCCGCGCGCGAACGCCATGCTCGGAGATCATCGCCTCGAGCGAATCGAGCGCCGCCTGCACGGGCGAGCCGACCGACCAGCGCTTGATGTTGGTGTGGGTGATCTCGAATGTCTGACCGAGATCGTCGAACAGGGCGGCCTTCTCGCGGTCGATGCCGAAGGCGCTGAGGAAACTCGGATCGCCATCGAACACGTCTGCGACCCCCGGCATCCCAGAGCGCACCATCATGGCCGCCGCGACGCCATTGCGCGCCGGCATGCCGGCGAACACGAAAGCCTTTTCGATATGTTCGCGGTCGCGAAACAGCGTCGCGAGGCCGCTCGCCTGCTGCGCGGCATAGGAGAATACGTGTGTCATCTTCGTCGGATCAGGGGTCGCCAGCGCGCCGGCGGCGGCGGCCGCGCCGAACACGCCGCCAAACGCATGGGGATCAAAGCCGCGTTCCGTCAGAAATTGCCCGGCGCCGACCGCGATCCCGAAGCGCGCGCAGATGTCGTATCCCAGCGCCACGGCGCGCAGGAATTGTGCGCCGCTCGCGCCCACGGCTTCGGCAGCCGCGAGAGCGGCCGGCACAACCGCACAGCCGGGGTGGGTGATGGAGGCCGGATGTGCGTCGTCGGTTTCGTCCGCATGGGCCGCCATGGCGTTGGCGAGCGCAGCATCCACGGAGTTTGTGCGTAGCCCGCTCATCACCACGGAGGCGACGGGACGGCCGGCGGTTTCTCCGGCAAACTTGCGGGCTGCGACGCCGGCCGGAAGCGTCGATCCCGACACCATCGCGGCGATTGTATCGAGCAGGTGATGTTGCGCCTTATGGGCGACGTCTTCGGCCAGAGGAGTCGAACAGGCGGCAGCCGCGTAGGCGGCGATGCGGGCCGTCAGATTGCTGTCATTCGATCCGGCGGCCACGCGCGTCATCCCATGTAATATCCACCGGTGGCGTGAACAACCTGCCCGGTGACATAGCTGAAATCGGGCCCCACCATGGCGGCGACCAGATTGGCGATCTCGGCCGGACGGCCAGGGCGGCGCAGCGGGATCTGACTGTCGGGCCGTCCGCGCGCCAGTTCGGCCTTGCGCTCGGGCGTATCGTCCTCCGCCTCGATGCGGCCGGGCGACAGCACGTTGGCGCGCACGTTCGCCGCGCCGTAGCTCTGGGCGACGGATCGCATCAGGCCGACGAGCGCCGATTTCGCGGTGGGCGTGGCGGGGCCTTTGGCGCCCGTGAAGGCCGTCGCACCGCTGACGTAGACGATAGCGCCGCCTTGTTTCGTCAAGTACGGCGCAGCGAATTTCGTCGTCAGGAATGCGCCGTTGACTACAGCATCTTGCGCGGCCCGCCATGCGTCGAGATCGAGCGACTCGAACGAGCCGTGTTCGCGATTGACCGCCGTATGCACGATGATGTCGAGGCGGCCATATGTGGCGATGATTGCTTCTATCATGGCCGAATTGGCTGTGGGGTTGGAAATGTCGGCCATCGCCGCCATGGCGCGGCCGCCAGTGGATTCGATGGCCCGCACGGTGTCGTCGACTTCGCCGCGCGAGGAGCGGGCGTTCACCGCCACCGCCGCGCCGTCCTGCGCGAGCCGCAGGCAGATTTCGCGGCCGATGCGGCGGGAGCCTCCGGTCACGAGTGCCACCATTCCGGCGAGCGGGTCGGGACGCGCCATGCGCCTATCCTTTCTTCGCCGGCGTGCGGCCGGCCGTGACGGTTTCGGGCGTCGACACCACGGCCTTGCGGACCAGCGCTTCCGCGCGCTCGGCCGAATAGCCCAACGTGTTGGTGAGAACGTCGAGCGTGTCCTGCGCCAGTCGCGGCGGAAAGCGATGGGCCTTGCGGCGCGAGCGCTTCATCTTAATTGGATCGCCCGCGACCCGCACCCGTTGATCGTGGTCGTGGCCCTTCAGTTCCAGCACCATACCGCGATGGGCGATCTGCGGTTCGGCCAGCGCCCGGTCGATTGTGTTGACGGGGCCGACCGGCACGCCTTCGGCGCGTAGCAGCTTCACCCATTCGTCGGCGTCCTTCGTCTTGAAGGCGGCTTCCAGCAGGGCGATCAGTTCGGCTCGATGCCGGTTGCGATCGGGCACAGTGAGAAAGCGCGGATCGTCGATGAGGTGCGGAACGCCGAGCACGCGGCACATGTCCTGCCACATCTTTTCGGTGTTGGCCGTGATGGCGAGTTCGACGCCATCGCGCGCCTCGAAGCACCGATAGGTCGGCAGCGAATCGTGCTCGCGGCCCTGCGGGCCGGGCACCTTGCCGGAATGCAGATAATTCGCGGCCTGATAGTTCAGGAACGATACCTGCACATCGAGCATGGCGACGTCGATATAGTCGCCGAGGCCTGTCTGGGCGCGTTTGGTCAGCGCCGCCAGAACACCGATGACGCCATACATGCCGGCCGCGAGATCGCCGATCGGCACGCCGGCCCGCACTGGCCTGCCGCCCTTTTCGCCCGTCAGGCTCATGCCGCCCGACATGGCCTGAACGATCATGTCATAGGCCGCGTGATCGCGATCCGGGCCGTCCTGTCCGAAGCCGCTGACCGAACACCAGACGATGCCGGGGTTCTGCTTGGCGATGTCTTCGTACGAAAGGCCCATGCGGGCTAGGACGCCGGGGCGGCGATTCTCGAACAGCACGTCGCATTTGCGCGCCAGATCGCGCACGATCTCGACGCCCTCGGGCGACTTGAGGTCAATGACGATGGATTTCTTGTTGCGGTTGATGCAGGCGAAATAAGTGCTTGATCCGGCGACGAAGTTTGGCGGGACCGAGCGCGAGGAATCGCCGTGCACGGATTCGATCTTGATGATCTCGGCGCCGAGATCGCCGAGAATCTGCGTGCCGTAAGGGCCGGCCAGAAACTCGGTCAGATCCAGCACGCGAATGTGCGAGAGCGGGCCGCCGGCGTCGGATGCGGGCAGGGGGCTTGTCATCAGACGCCGAGAATGTGGATCGTGCAGGCGCCGTGATCGAGGCCGGCGACGCCGCCGCCCGTCACATGCGTCATGCCGAGTTTCGCGCCTTCGACCTGCCGCGCGCCGCCTCGGCCCTGCAATTGATGCGTCACCTCGACGATCTGGGCGATGCCGGAGGGGCCGATCGGGTGGCCGCGTGAAATCAATCCGCCAGAGATGTTGAGCGGGATCTTGCCGTCGACTTCGAAGTCGCCGTCTTCCAGCAGCTTCACGGCCTCGCCGGGTTTCGAGAAACCAAGCGCGTCGGAATAGAGCAGCTCGTTGACCGTGAACGCGTCGTGCACCTCGACGAGGTCGATGTCCTCGGGGCCGAGGCCGCTTTCCTCGTAGATGAACTTCGCGGCGCGTTGCGTCGATTCCGGCATGGTCATGTCGCGGTATCCGGTCATGAACTTGCCCGAACGCTGCACCGAGGCGACGATCTTCACAGGCTTCGAGGAATGTCGGTG
>CANJEY010000001.1 GCA_947472615.1 Beijerinckiaceae bacterium | reverse complement strand
TGCCGCGCAGCTTGCGCACATCGTCGATGGAAATGACGAAATCGTCCTCGCCCCAAATGCCGATGACAGGCGCGGTGATGCGGCCGACAATATCCTCGTAGGGTTCCGTCCGGCGCGGCGGTTGCGCGGTATACTCGGCAACCTGCGCGCCGCCGTACACGACGATGTTGGCCGTCACCTCAGGCCGGATGCTGTTCAACAGCAGGGGATACGAGCCGCTGAGACACACTCCCATAGCCACGATGCGCTTGGGATCGACCTTGGGATGCGTGAGCAGATAATCGAGGCCGTCGCTCATGTAGGATTTGATGTCGTGATCGGAAACAGACTGCTGGATTTCTCCGCGATTCAACGCCGCCTTGTCCCCGTCCCAGCGGGAAAACAGGTCGGGCGCAATACAGACGTACCCGTCCGCCGCGAACTTCGCTGCAAGATCGAGCGTGTGCTGCACGAGACCATAGCGTTCGTGGCCGAGCACAACGGCCGGGAATGGACCTTCGCCTGTCTCGGGGACTGCCAGAAATCCCTCGACCCGGTCGCCGAAATTGACCATCGACGTGATTGCGCCGAGGTATTGCGGAACTGACATTCTGAATTCTCCTTGGTGGAACGCTCGATCATCGCATCGTCTTGGCGGCCATGTCGACGTAACTGTTGTCGTAATATTTCGCCGCCTTCGGCGCCGGAGCGGGAAGATTGCCCAGCTCCACCAACGAGTCCACCACGCCCTGCACGGCGCCGTCGATCACCCGGTCGTCGAGCGCCCACATCGGATCGCGCACAACGTTTCGTTGGTACGACTGATTGAAAGCTTCCCGCGTGACGTTCAGGCGCGGCTTCATGATGTCGAACATTTCGTCCTGATTGGCAGGATCGTAAATCCATGCGACCGATTTCGTGTAGGCGCGCATATAGGCGACGATTTCATCCGCATGCGCCTTCGCCCAGTCGCGCGTGGTGATGATCCCGCCGCCGGCATAGTTCTCCGCCCTGACGTATTTGGGCCGCAGATCGTCGATCCGTGTGAAGCCTTCCAGTTGCGCCTGCGCATCGAACGGATCGGTCACCAAAGCCGCGTCGACGGCCCCCGATTTCAGCGCCGCAAAGCGAGCGCCGCTCGCGCCCGCGAACGCAAAGGTGTAATCGCTGTCCTTGAGGCCGTTAGGCCGCGCCATCACGCGGGTATAATAGACGGTGTTGTCTTTCGGGCCGCCGACGATGATGTTCTTGCCCTTCAGGTCCAGCCAATTCTTGATCGACGGCTTCGCCATCATTCCGTAATTCAGCGCTGTCGTGACCTCGTTGGAAACCATCACCAGAGGCGCGCCGCTCTTCTCGACGATCTGGATCACATCGTTGAGGGCGCATTGGCCAATTTCGACCGCCTTTGCCAAAAGTTGCTGGCACACCTGCGCGGATTGCCCACCAACGACGAACTCGACTTTGAGGTTTTCCGCCTCGAAGAATTTCTTCGCGACAGCGACGAAATATGGAGCCGTACCCCAGGACAGACCCGTGGTGGCGTATTTCAGCGTCGTCATTTGCGCGAGCTTGCCACTCGGCGTTTGCGTCGCACCTGGCGTCGACCAGAGCAGAGGCACGATTGCCAGCGCCAACAGCGATTGGAGCGGCGTGGTCGAAGACAGTCTTTCGAGGAGACGACGAAGGCAGTGTTTCAAAGTCTAAGCTCCTGAGGAGGACTGAAACGGCTCGCGTATGCTCGCGCCGCAGCATCGCGTCTTCAAGGCGAAATTCGAGGCAAAGACCGCTCGCCTCTTGGTCAGATGCAAGCAATGCATGCGTGTTGCACGAAAATTGATTGTCCCTCGCCCGATGAACTTAAGCGTCCGACGGAAGAACTTGCTTGCTGAAAGCCCTTAATCGGAAATCTTGCCGCGGCATCACCTCTAAAGTCCCTGTCGGCAATTTGTTCAAAGACGTCAAATTGGGCCGCTTGCGTATTTTGCGTACACATCTGCTTATCTGGAAATTGTCCGGAAACGCAGAACTGGCGATCCAATCAACTCGGACCTGTGTTGCCGCCACAGGGATTCCGTGACAGCCTGCTTTCAACTAAGACATTTGGGAGGAATCGATGGCTGGTTCGTCGCGCCTGCGCGCATTTATGATAAGCGGCATCCTGACCGCCGCCTGCGCCGCCGGTTCGGCGGCCGCTCAGGACTTCGCCAACAAGACGATCACCATCGTGGTGGGCTATGCGGCAGGATCGAGCGGTTACGACACCAACGCCCGCTTCGTGTCACGGCATCTCGGCCGCTTCCTGCCGGGCGCACCGCATCTGATCGTTCAGAACATGATCGGCGCCGGCACGCTCGCCGCCGCCAATCATGTGGCCAACGCCGCCCCGAAAGACGGAACCACGCTCGCATTCGTGGCGCGCGGCATGGGCATCGAGCCCCTGCTGGGCGGCCAGAACGTGCGCTACGATCCCCTGAAACTGAACTGGATCGGCAGCACCAGCCGCGAGGTGTCGGTCATTCCGGTCCGGTCGGATGCGGGCCTGAATTCGCTGAAGGACGCGATGGAACGCGAAGTCGTCGTCGCGGCAATCGCGGTCGGCACGGACGGCGTGACCTTTCCGCTGGCGCTGAACAATCTGATCGGCACCAAATTCAAGACCGTGATGGGATACAAGAACGGCGCTGAGATGACGCTCGCCATGACGCGCGGCGAGGTTCAGGGGCGGGGCTCCTGGTCTTGGGCGAGCCTGCGCTACGAGGGGATGGAATTGCTCAGCTCGGGCGCCGTGAAGCTCCTCGTCCAGATGTCGACCACGAAGGCGCCGGATCTTCCTGATGTGCCGCTCGTGACCGATCTCGTTCAGGGGAAGGAAGAGCGTCAGATTCTGGAAATCCTTCTCGCCGGGCAAAACATGGCTTGGCCTATCTTTGCGCCTGCCGAGACGCCGCCGGAGCGTGTCGCCTTGCTACGCAAGGCATATCTCGACATGCTGCGAGATCCAGAAGCGAGGGCCGACGCTCAGAAGCAGGGTATCGACATCGAACCGGTGCCGGGCGAAGAAATTCAGGCCATGCTGGCGCGGCTTTACACGACGCCGCCGGAACTGGTCATGCGCGCGCGGCAACTAGCGGGACGGTGAACACGGATGAATTCTTCATGGCGTCCCGCTGGTCGGGACGAGGGACAGCGGGATGGTCCATGCCTTGAGGGGCCCACCCGCCGCCAGCGCCGTCAGTTCGCGGCGCCAGAGCCGCCGCAGCATCACCACCTGCCGGTCGGACGTGGTCAGATGGTCCAACGCGCGATCACGCGGCGTCCGCAGCGCGCCCATCGCGACCGCGTCCTGCAGCAGGACGAGATCGGCGCGCCAGTCGAGATCATCGACGTGCATTTCTCCGCTCAGACATTTCTCGATGATCGAGTCGGTCGGCTCGAGGCGCGACAATTCCTCGGCGTGGCGTGCGACGGTCTGTTTGTATTCGTCCAGTTCCGCGCCCTGCTTGTGGACGCAATCGACCATGAAGCTGACGTGCGAATTGGCGTCCACCGGCACGCGCCATGCGAGATGCTCGGCCCAGCCGCGGAAATGCTCGAAGATCATGCTGTACATGCAATTCGGCATCAGGATGTGCGAATGGCGGATGCGGTTGCTACGCTTGCCGATCCGCAGGATGCCGTATTCGGTTTCCTCGGCGCTCAGTTCCGGAATTTCGTCGTTCAGGCCAACGTCTGTGAACTTCGAGCGTCGGTGGACGAAGTTGAAGTGCACTTCATCGACGCTATTCTCGAGCTGATCGAAAAAGCTCCACCGACGAAAGCTCTCGTCCGTTTCGACATATCCGTCCCCCTCATAGATGTCGAACTTCGGAAAATCCGGCGGGTCTCCGGGGCCGAAATAGGCAAATATGAGCCCAATGTATTCGCGCGTCGGATAGGCGGCGATGTCCATCTTCGACGATGGCGAGTTGCGTTCGGCCGGTTGATCAATACATGCGCCCAAGTGATCGAACTTCCAGCCATGATAGAAACAGCGGATCGCATCGCCTTCGACCAGCCCGACCGACAAGCGCGTATTGCGATGTGGGCAATAGGCCGCCACGACATGCGGCGCGCCATCCTCGCCACGATAGATGGTGAAATCCTCGCCCAGAATGCGCAGCGGCGCCGCCCGTTTGGTTCGCAGCTTTCTCGACACATAAACCGGCTGCCAGAACCGGCGCAGAAACTGTCCTGCGAGCCCATCGGGCCCGATGTCGGCGAAATCCAGCGTCGGATCGGCGATGGAATCGGTCCTCGTCGTTTGCATCAGGGTGACTTTCGATCAGCAGGAATTGGCGTCATCGCCCTCAATGCAATGCCCAGCCAGCCGTTGCGTCCAGACATGCGCCTGTGGTGGCGATCGCTCTGTCCGACAGGAGATAGGCGATGGAATCGGCCGTTGTGGCCGGCCATTGCTCATTCGGCCGCTGGGCGAGGGAATCCGGGGGCGGTGGAATGATCGTGTTGATACGGATGTTGTGTGGCTGACACTCGCGCACCATCGTCTCGACGAAAACCAGCGAGCCCGCGCTTGCCGCGGAAAACACCGCACTTGCCGCACTTCCCCTCAGAGCCTCGAAATTCGAGACAGACACGATCCCGCCGCCGCCCGTCGCGATCAGGCGGGGAATGACCGCATAGCAGCAGTTCAGGAAGCCGCGCAGATTGCGATCGACGATGCCGGTCCAGGCATCGGCGCCAAGCAGGCTGAACGCGCCGATATCCGCGCCGAAACGATCAGACGGATAATTGACAAGACCATGCAGAACATCGAACGGCGCGGGCAGATGCTCGATCGCAGCCTTGACGTCTTCCAGCTTCGTGACATCGAGCGTCAGCGCCAGGGCGCGCTCACGCCCCAAAGTCTCGCATATAGGCGCCAGCGCGCTCACGTCGCGATCGGCCAGCACGACTCGCCAGCCGTCGAGAACCAGTCGTTCCGCCACGGCCATGCCGAGGGCGGATGCCGCACCGGTGATCAGAACAGTCTTCATCTCCACCTCGAAGTGCACCGCAACCCGATCATCTCTCACATGCCGCCGCAAAAGGGGCGAGCGCCCTCAGTTTTTCGCTTTCGACGGATCGCGCGCGCCATCGGTTACGATCTCGTTCACTTCGTCGATGATCCGCTTGGGCGTCTCGCCGAGCTTGATGACCTTCGCCTGTACGTCCTCGCCGGTCTGCGGATCGAGGTCGAGCATTTCGGCCTTCGCATCCTTCCGCAGATCAGGATCGTTCAGCGCAGTCCAGAACGCCTTGCGGAGCACGGCCAGCCGATCGGCCGGAATGCCCGGCGGCCCAGCGAACGCGCGGCCGATGTCGAGCCGGATGGTGATGAAATCCAGCGCATCTTTCTTCGACGGATCGAGCAGCATGTCGTAGATGAACGGCACATCGCTCAGCTCCGGCACTTTCTGGTAGCCGAGTTGCATCACCGGCACGATCTTGCCGGCGTCGAGCAGGCTCGTGCTCGACTTCACGCTGTCCCAGCCGATGCCGCAGGAGATGTCGAGCTCGCCACGCTCCATCGCCAGTAACATTTCGGTTGTACCCGCATAGCCGGGCACAACTTTCAGCTTTGCGCCGCCGAGCACCTTGAACGTATTCGCCTGCTGGACGGTCGACGAACTCAGCGCAGTCCCGCCGACGATCCACTCCTGTCGGCGCAGGTCGGCGATGGTGCGAACCGGCTTCGTGTGCCAAGCGACGCAAATATTGGTCAGGCGATTGACGCTGCCGAGCCACGAGAACTTGCCGGGATCGAACCTCGCGTTCGTGTTGCCGATCAGTGGCTCGACCGTCATGTTGTTGAAGATGATGCCGAAGACGGAGCCGTCCTTCGGCGCCTGATTGTACATGTAATTGGCCTGCGCCAGACCGGCGGCGGCCGGCATCGACTGCACGACGACCGATGGCGAGCCCGGAATGAAACGCACGATGTGCCGCGCCACCAGCCGCGCGTAATTGTCGTATCCGGAACCGGCGGTCGCGCTGGAAATGACGTTGATCTGCCGGCCCTTGTAGAAGGCTTCCACGTCCTGCGCGCTCGTGGCGGGCGCGAACGCCAATGACGCCACAGCAGCCGAAGCAGCGCCAAGGCAGCGCGAAATTCTCCCGATCAGCGACATGTCGACCTCGATGTTCAATTTGCAGATGAGTTTATCCAAACCGCAAGACTTGTCGATACGCGATAATTGTTGGACATTCGCCTGACGTCAAAATCCTGGAGGCATATGTGAAGACGGCGATCGTGACAGGGGGCGGCGGCGCGCTCGGGACAGCGATTTGTCTGGAGCTGGCGTCGCTGGGTTGGCGTCTCGCCATCTTTGACCGCGTTGAAGCCTTCGCGCAGGAAACCATCGACGCCCTCAACGGTCATCCGGCCTCGACGCATATTCTGGATGTCGCCGACCGCGACGCGACCGCCAAGGCTGTAGCGGAGGTATTCGCCGCCAACGGCGCAATCGACGCGCTGGTCAACGCCGCCGGCGGCGCCTTTGCTCTCGGCGTGCCGCCGAGCGACTTCATCAAGAGCAATCCCGAACACTGGAATCGGTTCATCGACGTCAATCTGTATGCGACGTTTTCGCTTTGCCACCTCGTCGCGCCGTACATGAAGCAAGCGAAGAGCGGCGGCATCGTCAGCATCGCATCCGGTGCGGGTATGCGGGGCGGCCCGCCGAAGAGCCGGCAGGCCGGCGCTGCGGTCTATTCGGCGTCCAAAGCCGCCGTCATCGCATTCACGCAGGCGCTGGCGCAGGAACTGGGGCCGTTCGGCATCCGGGTAAACGCCGTCGCGCCGGGGCGCAATGAATCGCGCGACAAGCCATTCGCCAAGATGCTCGAAATGCTGAAGCAGGAAGAGCAGGCCGAAGCCGGCAGCGGACGGCTCTCGCCGCTCGGCCGCTACGGTCGCCCCGCCGACATCGGCAAGGCCGTCGGCTTCCTGCTGTCCGACAAGGCCGATTACATCACCGGCTGCTGTCTCGATCTCACCGGCGGCATCCGGCTGCACTGAGGCCGCGCCGCCGTGCGGCGTATCGACCGCGTGGCGGACTCGATCTTGCTTGCCTGACGGCGTCCGTCCATTCTGCTGGCACGATCCCGATCACCTCACGATACAGAAGGCACCATGACGCGGCAGATTCATCTCGGTCTTTTCATGCAGGGCACCGGCAACCACGTGGCGGGCTGGCGCTTGCCGGGCGCGCACGCGAGCTTTCAGGACATCGACGTCTGCGTGTCGCTGGCGCGCACCGCAGAACGCGGAAAATTCGACATTCTGTTCGCCGGCGACGGTTATGGCGTCCGCGCTGGATCGCACCCATCACAGGCTGCGCGATTGCAGCCGCTGCCGATGTTCTCCGCGCTGGCCATGGTGACCAAGCACATTGGACTGGGCGCGACCGCGTCGACGACTTACAATGACCCCTACACGGTGGCGCGCGGCTATGCGACGCTCGACCATATCAGCAAGGGCCGCGCGGCGTGGAACGCTGTCACCACGGCACAGCCCGAGGCGGGGCTGGTCTTCGGCCGCCAGCATCCGAACCATGCGGAGCGATACGAGGTCGCGAACGAATTCATCGCAGTCGTGAAGCAACTCTGGGACTGCTGGGAAGACGATGCCATTCCGGCCGATCGCGACAGCGGCGTCTACATCGAATGGGACAAAATCCACGCGATCGACCACAAGGGCAAATTCTTCAACGTGCAGGGTGCGCTGAACCTCGGCCGCTCGCCGCAGGGGCATCCGGTGATCTTGCAGGCCGGCGGTTCGGAAGCCGGCCAGACTCTCGCGGCGGCCACCGCCGATGTGGTGTTCGCGGTGGTGCAGGATTTCGACGAATCGCGCGAATCCTACAAGGCGCTCAAGCAGCGCGTCGTCGCCGCAGGACGCGATCCGGACGCGGTCTGCTCCATGCCGGGCGTGATGCCGATCGTGGCCGAAACAGACGCGGCTGCGCGTCAGCAACTCAACATGCTGCAGAACTTCGTCGACGATTCCGTGTCGATCAAGATGCTGGCCTCACGCGTCGGCATCAACGTCACCCGCGACGATCTCGACAAGCCTCTGTCGATTGATTTCGAGATTCCAGGCTCCAGCCATGGATTTTCCCGCACGCTGCGCAACAAGGCGATGCGCGATGGCATGACGGTGCGGGAACTCTATAATCTCGTCGCAGCCGCGCGCGGACATCTCGTGATCTGCGGTTCGCCGAAGACAATCGCCGACGAGTTCGAGAAGTGGTTCACCGGCCGCGCCTGCGACGGCTTCATTGTGCTGCCCGCCTATTTTCCTGGGGCATTCGACGACTTCGTCGACATGGTCGTGCCGGAATTGCAGCGGCGCGGGCTCTATCGTCACGACTATACGGGCGTGACGCTGCGCGATCATCTCGGTCTGCCGCGACCGGATGGCCCCTATACGGCCAAGACCGGGCGCTGAACGCCCAATGTCCTATTCGGGCTGAATGTTGGCGAACTTGATCGCCTTGTCGAACTTGGCGGCGTTGAGCTTCAGGTTCTCGGCGTATTCTTTGGCGTCGCCATATTTCGGAATCGTGCCGACCTGCTCGAAGCCGGCCTTGATGTCCGGCAGCGTCAGCGCGTGTTTGATCGCCTCCGACAGCTTGTCGACAATCGCCTGCGGCACGTCGGCCGCCACCACGATGCCAGGCTCGGAGGTGAAATCATAACCCGGCACGGTTTCGGAGATCGACGGCACGTCGGGCAGTAGCGGGAACCGCTTGCCTGGCGTCACCGCCAGAATGTTGACGGCGCCTGAGCTGGCGTTGGCCCCGAGCGACGCGGGCGACGTCATCGAGATATCGACCTCGCCATTGAGCAGAGACAGGACCGAGGCCGCGCCGCCCTTGTAGGAGATGTGGTTGATCTGCAGCCCCGTCTCCTGCTTGAACGCCTCCATCGTGATGTGATGGTTGCTGCCATACCCGGAGCTTCCGTAATACAGCTTGCCCGGATTGGCCTTCGCGGCAGTGATCAGATCCTGCAACGTTGTCATCTTGGTCTTGGCGTTCACGGCGATCGCGTAGGGCAATTGCCCGATCAGCGCGACGGGACGGAACGCCTTCAACGGCTCGTACGGCATGCTCTTGATCAGATAGGGCGCGACGATGAGCACTGACGTATCGCCCATGAACATCGTGTAGCCGTCGGCAGGCGCTTTCAGCACGTTCACGCCCGCCTGCACGCCGGCCGCGCCGCCAATGTTGCTGACGATCACCGGCTGCTTGAACTGCTCCGATAGTTTGGGACCAAGCATCCGGGCCCACAGATCCGGGCCAGAGGCCGGCGGATAGGGCACGATGATGGTGAACGGCTTGTGCGGAAAGTCCTGCGCCTGCGCATCCGCCATCGGCGCTACACTGGCGCTGGCGATCATCAGAGCCAGCAAGATCCCGCGCATGTGTCCTCCCCTATTTTCGGGCCGTTTGGTCCCGCCGACGCCGCCAGATGCACGGTGCCGAACTTGACCCCATTTTGCTGCAAAACTGCGAAATTGTCCACGCCGCGCTGCGCTGGAGTCCGCGCTTCTAGTGCTGGTCGAAGATCGCCTGATAGCGGTCGACCGCCTCCTGTATGGCGCGACGCTCCGCCGCCGTCGGATGGTCTGGATCAGCGGCAGGTGGAAGGCTGCCGAATTTCATCAACGCGGCCATCAACAGGAAGCGCGCTTTCGTCGACGTGAGATTGGAGCCGCCGATCACCGTCGGCATCCGTTCGGCGAAACCCTGCGGATAGCCGCGACCCACCCGCACGACCGGAAGGCCGCAATGGGTGGCGCGAACGATCAGATCCTGCCGCGCATTGGACGTCATGTTGCCGGACGGCACCGTGCCTTCGACCACGAGGCCCGCCAGACGGCCGAGGCGCAGCTTGTGGTTGATGAGCGCCGTCAGGTCTTCCTCGAGCGTTGCGTCGCGGCCCCAGTCCTCGGCGCAAAATCCGCCATCCTTGACGATCGACACCGAAGGGATCGCGCTTTCCAGCAGTCCTCGCGCATCCCTGATGGGGATGTCGCTCCGCTCCAGCCGGCCGTTGACGATACGCACCGCCCACGCCGCATCCGGCAATTGCGTGACGCGCACATCGGACAAGTAGGTGTGCTTGTAAGCTGGCGCGTACATGACGAACGCGCGCTTGCCGTTCACCTGTCCCAGAATGCCGCCATGGCCGCCCGTCGCGATATAGCCGCCCGGCCGCGCGTCGGCCTTGGCGGCCTCGCGCGCGGCGAACATCTGCTGGTCCTGCATCAGCACGACGCCCAGACGATTCTTGCCATCGGCGCCAGCCCAGATCCGCGAGCGCAGATACTGGATGGAATCGAGAATGTTCTGCGGCCCATCGTTGCTGATCTGTCCTATCGGACGCTGCGCGGAATTGCACGCAAGGGGCAGCGGCGTGTCGATGAGCAGGTTCAGCCAATAGGCGCAATCCTCGATGTTCGGACTGCCCTGCGTCCAGATCGCGCCGTCATAATCGCCGCTCGACATGATGCGCTGAACTTCATTCGTCACACGCGCCAGCGCCGGGCGCGGCGGGGCGGCCGACAGATGCCGCGGCTTGTAGGGAAAGAAGTCGCGACCGCGCCGTTCGGCCGGAATGTCGCCCTCGCCTTCGTCGGCGCGGTGTTGCGCCGGAAGTCCATTGACGAAGCCCGCCGGCGGCAGAACGCGATGAAACGAAACATCGGCGAGCGAGGACGCCTCCCCCGCCGTGCCGTCGGCCCCGATCCCCAGCCGGTCGATTTCCTCGAACGGTCGCGAGCCGTCGGGGTAGAAGCCCTGCCGCGCCTGCTGCTCCGGGGACTCCGGATCGGCACATTCCTGCTCCCATGGGCGTCCATCGCGCTGACGCGCCATGTAAGGCAGCGGATAAAGCCCGTCGTCCGGGCGCAACTCGGCCTCATAGACGGCAACATCAGCGTCGCTGCGCTGTTGCTTCGAGAATGCGCCGTCCGCTCCGACATAGCCATCCGGTGGCCCGTAGAGATGCGCGGCGTCGCGCTCCAGCGGATGGGCGGAGAATTGCTCGATGTAGACTTTGGCGGGAGCCGCCAGCCGCTGCGCGCGCAGCGCATCGAAACGCGGAGGCGCCCCGGCCGGGCCATTGCGCAACGGCAGGCCCGCATTGGCTCGCGCCTTGTTCGACGTGACGAGCGGCGGCGAGTTCTGAATGGTCGCGGTCGGGCCGGAGAGATGTGCGATGCGGATTTTCTTGCTCATGAACGCTCCCGACGTCGCCAGCGCCGCACGTCTCGAACGGCTCGCCGAAACCTATGCGAATCGCCCCGCTCGCGCCACCATCGCAGCTCAGCGGGGCGAGCACGTGTTG
This sequence comes from Beijerinckiaceae bacterium, assembly GCA_947472615.1. Classification (GTDB taxonomy): domain Bacteria; phylum Pseudomonadota; class Alphaproteobacteria; order Rhizobiales; family Beijerinckiaceae; genus Terripilifer. Next base: position 41,785 of record CANJEY010000001.1, on the reverse strand, counting down.
TGGCTCCCGCCAAGGTCCGCTAACACACAGCTCAAAGCTAGCGGGAGGCGTGAATGCCCAAACAGATGAAGCTCGGCATGTTTCTCCGACCGGCTGGACATCATCTGGCCGCATGGCGCCATTCGCAGTCGCAGGCTGACGCCGGCGTGAACTTCCGGCATTTCGTCGATGTGGCGCGCACCGCCGAGCGCGGTTTCTTCGACATGCTGTTCTCGGCCGATTCAGCGACTGCGACTTCGGTGTTCGATGAACGCGGTCTGCGCCGCATGGCCTATGTGGCGTGGATCGAACCCTTCACCCTGATGGCTGGACTCGCAGCCGTCACATCGCATATCGGCCTCGTCTGCACCGCGAGCACGACCTACGAAGAACCCTTCTCGCTCGCACGTCGCTTCGCATCGCTTGATCATATCAGCGGCGGTCGAGCCGGGTGGAATCTGGTGACGACCGGGAACCACACGGCCGCCTACAATTTCAGCCGTGACTCTCATCCCGACAAATCGGACCGCTACAAGCGCGGACGCGAATTCGCTGACGTCGTACTCGGCCTGTGGGACAGCTGGGACGACGACGCGTTCATTCGCGACCGTGACTCAGGCATCTTTTTCGATCCCAAAAAGCTGCACACGCTCGGCCACACAGGCGAGAACTTCAAGGTGCTCGGACCGCTGAATGTCGCACGGTCGCCGCAGGGCCGGCCCGTGCTGGTGCAAGCCGGCGCATCCGAACAGGGCAAGGAACTGGCCGCCGAGACTGCGGAAGTCGTGTTCGCCGCCACCCCGTCCATCGCCGAAGGCCGCGCCTTCTACACAGACGTGAAAGGCCGCATGGCGCGCTTCGGCCGCAGCCCCGACGACCTGAAGATCATGCCGGGCTTCTTCGTCACCGTCGGGCGCACAGATCGCGAGGCGCGCGAAAAACGCGAGTATCTGCAAAGCCTCATCCACCCGGAAGTCGGCCTTGCGCTGCTGGAGCAGCGCACGGGGCTCGACCTCACCGGATGCGACGTCGACGGCCCTCTACCGCCGATCAACCCCAATCAGGCAATCAGCAGCCGCGCAAGTCTTCTCAGCGACATGGCGCGTCGCGAAAACCTCACGATTCGCCAACTCTATACCCAGATCGCCGGCGGCCGCGGCCATTTCGATGTCTGCGGCTCCGCTTCGACGGTGGCGGATGTGATGCAGAACTGGTTCGAGACCGGCGCGGCGGACGGCTTCAACATCATGCCGCCTGTGATGCCAGGCGGACTCGACGATTTCGTCGATCTGGTGACGCCCGAACTGCAATCGCGCGGATTGCTTCGCACACAATACGAAGGCGCGACATTGCGTGATCGTCTCGGGCTACGTCGGCCCGTCAGCCGCTACGCGTAAGCTTCCGGGCTAGGCTCCTCCGCGGAAGCACGAAAAGCCCCAGGCGGTGAACTTGAACGGCAAGTGATAATGCGCCTGCGGCGAGTCCACGCCGAAGCGGAACGGGACCAGATCGAGAAACGGTGTCGCAGGCATATCAGCGTGCTGCGCCTTGAGATAATCGCCGATGGAGAATTGCACTTCATAGACGCCGGGCTGCAGGATGCCCGCTATCTCACTGGATTCGAGCAGGCCGTTCGCCCCGATAGCCCCGTCCGCAAGCGCGACTCGCACCTCCCCGTCCAGACGATCGACTCGAACGCGCAATCCGCTCGCCACGATTCCGCGCGCGACATCGACCGCATGAATAGACAGGCCCGGCATGTTTACCGCATTTGTTTCGAGAGACCCGCGAAGCGCTCGGCGAGAGCCATAAGCGCCATGGTGACGACGATGATGACCCCGGACGCCGCAGCCGTGCGCACATCGAGATTGGTCTCGATCTGCTGCCACAGATGGATCGGCAACACTTCCGTTCGTTCATCCGCCAGAAACAGCGACACTGGCACGTTGTCGAACGACGCCATGAAGGCCAGAAACGCACCTGCGCCCACGCCGCGGCTGATCAACGGTAATGTGACTCGGCGGAAATGCATCGCGGGCGTTGCCCCCAGACTGATCGATGCGTCCTCAAGCGAAGCGTCGAGTTGCGACAGCGCCGCCAGCGTCGTCCGAATAACGAACGGCACGCAGACGATCACATGACCAAAGATCAGAAATAACAGGTTCGGCCGCATCCCCATGCGATAGACGAAGATGAGCGCCGCGAAGCCGAAAGCCAGCGCCGGCAGCAGCAAAGGCGACATGAACAATCCATCAAGCGCACGCGCAGTCCACGAACGGCTCCGCGATACCGCGACCGCCGCCGCCACTCCAAGCACCGCCGACAGCAACGTGCTCCACAATGCCACCAAGAGACTGTTCCACGCGGCGGCCTGCATCTGGTCCGCGTCGAACAGCGCGCGATACCAGCGCAGCGAGAAGCCGGGCGGAGGGAAACGCAAAGACGCCGAATCCGTGAACGACGTCAGAAGAATCACGACGCTCGGCGCGATCAGCACCACGACTGCGGTAGCTGTCATCACGCCTAAGACGATCGTCACCGACCGCGCTTCCCAGTCGACCTGAGGTTCAGGCTTGCGCATGACGTTGGCTCTTTGCTGCGAGCAGATTGAGACCGGCGACGACGCACAGGACCGCGATCATGAAAATGATGGAGATCGCCGCCGCAAAAGGCCAATTGTTCGCCCCGACCGCCTGCTGATAAATATGCAGCGGCATGTAAACGAGCCGCGCGCCGCCGATCAGGCTTTGCGTCACGAACGCGGTCACGCACGCCGCATATGTCAAGATCCACCCAGCGATGACGCCGGGGACCGACAGCGGCAGCGTGACGCGCCACAGCGTGCGCCATTCGCCGGCGCCCAGCGCCCTGGACGCATCGGCGAGATTGGGATCGATTTTCGCTAGGATAGACAGAATCGGCAGAACCATCAGGGGCATCTGCACCTGAGCCAGAACGATGACCACGCCCCATTCGGTGAACAGCAGCCGCAACGGCTCCTCGCTCAGCCCAAGACCCAGCACGATCTGATTCAGCAAGCCCTGCCGGCCTAGAATGACGATCCACGCGAAGGTGCGCACCACCACGCTGGTCATGATCGGCAAGATGACCGCCAGCAACAGTATGGATTGAAGGCCGGGCCGCGCACGCGCCGCGATCCAAGCCACCGGATAGCCGAACACAAAACAGACCGCTGTGGCCTTCAACCCAAGCAGCAGCGTATCGGTCAGGATCGAATAGTTGAAGCGGTCGGTGAAGAACTTCACATAATGCGCGAACGTGAAGGTGTGCGTATCCATGTCGGTCGACAGCGACACGCCCAGCAAAACGAAGAGCGGCGCGATGAAAAACACCACGAAGAGCGCCGCAAGCGGTAGAGCCAGGCTGAGTCGCCGCCACTCCATCTCGGGTCAGATCTTCACGTCGCGATTGAAATGCTCGATCAGCGCCGTGCGTTGGGGATTGATCTTTTCCCAATCGAATGTGCGAACCTTTGACAGTTCCGCATAGGTCTTCGCGACGGATAGCGTGATCGCGCCCTCCAGCGGAACTTTCGAATTCGTCGGGATCACATCATACGGCGGCTTGAGCATCGCGGCCTGAACCCCTGGATCAAGATGCGCATCGATATAAGAGACGGCCAAATCAGGTGCCTCGGCGTTCGCCACCAGATGCATGCTGGTCGACCAGCCGACTGGACCGGAATCGGGAATCGCCAGTTCCACGGGCACATCCTTCGACTTGAGCGTCTGCACGAAATTGAAGTTGTAGGGCGCGATGTCGATCTGCTCCTGCTGCCACAACGTGGCGTAAGCGCCGAGGTTCGCACCGATCGCTCCGACATTGGGCAGCAGTTCGCGCAGCGCCTTGAAACCGGGCTCGAAATTGTCTTCGGTTCCGCCCCGCAGGCGATTGATTTCCGCGAGGAAGGCAATGCCGAGCTGACTATTAAGAGCTGTCAGACCGACGCGGCCCTTGTACTGGGGATCCCACAATGCCTCCCAGCTCTTCGGCGGAGTCTTGATCTTCTTTGGATTGTAACCGATCCCGATGATCTGCATCGAAATCTGCGGGCCCCATTTGTCCTGCGCGCCCGGCAGCAGATCTGCGAAGTTCGGCGACTGCGCTGTCGGGTATTCTGCAATCAGCCCCTGCTTCGCGGCATCGAGCACCTGCGGCGCGTCGAACAGCGCGACATCGAAGGGTGGCTTGCCGCCCTTGGCGGCGACAAGGCGAGAAACCTGATCGGTGCCGAGCAGGATCGACTGGGTTACGCGCGCACCGGTTCTCTTCGTAAAAGCAGGCGCAAGGAATTCGCGGTGCGCTTCGCTCCAAGTGCCCGGGAATGTCGCAGCAACGAGCGTGCGCGTCTGCGCAAGCGCGAAGCCCGGCATCATCGCGCTCGCGCCGAACGCGCCAGCGGCCTTCAGAAACATGCGGCGATCGAATGATGTGAGCATGCTATCTCTCCTCAGGATGAATGAACCGCCGCGAAGACATGACAATTGGCGGAAGATATGGACGTCAGATGGACGGGCTCGCCCGGCCGACGCAGTTGAACGCCGCGTGCCGCGATCGCCTTGATTGATGCGCCGTCGCTCGTTTCGATGTCGTAGGCGACCTGCGCGCCAAGCGGCAGGACAGATTTGATGCGGCCGGCGCGCGCTTCGCCGGAACTCTCATCAACGAGCGCCACATGTTCCGGCCGTAGCACCACCACGACACGTACGCCGTTCGCAAGGCCCTTGGCGGACGCCGCGGACATAATCGTTCCATCGCCAAGGCGCACCTTGCTGCCCCACGAATCGGAGGCGAGGAGCTCGCCTTCGATGAGATTCGTCGACCCCACGAACTGGTTCACAAACAGCGACGCCGGATGATCGTATATGTCCATCGGCGGCGCCACCTGTTCGAGCCTGCCGCGGCTCATCACCGCAACGCGATCGGCCATGGACAGGGCCTCTTCCTGATCGTGCGTTACCATCACAGTCGTGATGCCGTAGTCGCGCTGCAGGCGCTTGACCTCGATCTGCATGTCAAAACGTAAATTCTTGTCGAGCGCCGCGAAGGGCTCGTCGAGCAACAGCACCTTGGGCTCTGTCGCCAGACACCGCGCCAACGCGACGCGCTGCTGCTGGCCACCGGACAATTGGCGCGGATAGCGTTCGCCGAATGCGCTCATGTGTACGCGCGCCAACATCGCCTCGACGCGCGGCGCAATTGCGTCGCGAGCCCATTTGCGCGCCTGGAGCCCATAAGCCACGTTCTGCCGCACCGTCATGTGCGGAAACAGCGCGTAATTCTGGAACACAATGCCGACGCCGCGCTGGCTGGCTTGCAGATGGTCCACAGCCTCGCCGTCGAACAACACCCGGCCTTGAGTCTGATGAATGAAGCCAGCGATGATGCGCAGCAACGTCGATTTGCCACAGCCGGACGGCCCCAGCAGAGCCACAAACTCGCCATCGCCGATCGAGAGGCTCACATCGCTGACCGCAACGTAGTCCGCAAAGCGCTGCGAAACGCTTTCGATGTCGACGCGATGCCCGCGTGACGTCATGCTCAGCTTCCCCGATAGGTCGAATAGCTCCACGGCGTGCACAGGAGCGGAACATGGTAATGCAAGTTCGGGTCCGAGATGGCGAAGTCGATCGGCACGATATCGAGAAACGGCGGGTCTGCTTGTTCTGAACCTGCGCGTTGGAAATAATCCGCAACAAAGAATTCGAGCCTGTAACGGCCCGGCATCATCGCGGCGCCATCGAGCAACCGCTCATCGGTACGTCCGTCCGCATTCGTGATGACGCTGCCGAGCGGCCGCACGCCCGTCGCAAGCCGTTCAGAAAGATCGATCCGCAAGCCCGCAGCGGGTTGGCCATGCGCCGTGTCCAGCACATGGGTACTGAGCCATCCGACTGGCCGCAGCATTGTATAAAGGCGACCCCGAACGACCTGGCCGATCTCGCGCAAATTGTTGACGCGTTCTATCGCAACGTCGTTCGTCAGTCGCGACTCGAACGTCTCGAACACCGAGGCGCGGGTCGGATGTAGCCGCAACGCAATGATGCACGGGAAGCCGAAGCGCTCACGATACGTTGCGTTCCAGCGCGCAAGTCGTTCGAACTCGGCGCGCTCGAGCGCCGTGAGACCAAGGCGTCCCTGTTCGGACGTCGAATGATCGGTCATGCGCCCGGCGACGGCTTCCGCACCCGCGAGTTCTGGATGAAGACGAAACAGATCGTCGAGATGCGCTGTCGCCAATCCCGACAAGGCTCCGACGATAGCGGTCCAGAGCGCATCGACAGAGGCGAATGGCCGCATCTGCGCGATCGCTTCCGTCACCCAAGGCGAATGCTCGACGATGGACCCCAGCAGTTGCACGAACCTGCGAGAATCGGCTTCATTCAGGTCGCAGAGCGACAAGGCTGATGAGGATTGCGTGGCGTGGGCCGTCGACATGACCGGCAGCGTAGCAACGTCAGCGTTGCCGTCTATCGCAGAATAGGCAATTGTACGTTCGAATAATTCGAACGAGATCCCGATGGCTGACCGCCTCCTGCCGATGTCGCTGCACTATATCGATCATGTCGCTCGCTGCGGCTCGATTCAGGGCGCGGCGAAGGATCTGAATGTCGCCGCATCTGCGATCGACCGGCAAATCCTGTTGCTGGAGGCCGAGCTGGGCGTCGCACTTTTTGAACGTCTACCGCGCGGCATGCGACCCACGGTGGCGGGTGACCGCATCGTGACCATGGCCCGGCGCTGGCGCGGCGAAGTGCGGCGCGTCGGAGCCGAAATTCGCGATCTCGAAGGCTTCAATCAGGGTCACGTCCGCATCGTCGCCATGGACAGTCACGCTAATGGGCTGTTGCCGAAAGCGGTTCGCCGCCTACGCGACGAGCATCCCAAGGTGACGCTCGAGATCGAAATCATGAATACCGATCAGGCTGCCATCTCGCTGGTTAACGGCGAGGCGGATGTGGGGGTCATCTTCAACCTGCCGCCGCATCGCGAGTTGCGAGTCATCTGGAATAGCGACCTGCCGCTCGGCTGTATCATGGCGCCCGATCATCCGCTGGCGCGCGAGAAAGCGGTGAGCTTGCAGCAGGTCGCCGCGCTTCCTCTGGTACTGCAGGGCCGCTCACTGGTCATCCGCCGCTACCTCGAAACGCGGCATGCATGGCTGTTTCAGCAGGGTCATATGCCGGTGGTCACGAACTCGCTACAACTGGTCAAGGCGCTGGTGCGCAACGGACCCTATGTGGCGATCACGTCTCAGCTCGACGCCGCGCCCGAAATTGCAGAAGGCGCTCTGGTCTTCGTACCGGTCCGCGACAGGGCGGCCGAAGCACAATCCGTCACCATCGCCGCGAGCGCGCGCCTGCCGTTGCCGCGCATCGCCCAGATCGTGGCCGCGTGTCTCGAACAGGAAGCGATTGCGGCGCTGGCCGTTGATTGAGCTAAATCACACAGGCGGCGTCGGCACGGCCGCCAGCAGTTCGCGCGTATATTCATGCTCCGGATGCGACAGAACCCTGTCAGCTGATCCCTGTTCGACGATCGCGCCATTCCGCATGACGATCACGCGGTCGCACAGCAGATGCACCACATGCAGATCGTGGCTGACAAACAGGTAGCTCATGCTCAGCCGCTCTTTCAGTTCCTGCAAGAGATTGAGCACAATCGCCTGCACCGACACGTCGAGAGCCGCGGTCGGCTCGTCGAGCACCACCAGATCAGGATCAAGCGCGATGGCGCGCGCTATCCCAACGCGCGCCTTTTGGCCGCCCGACAGCTGATGCGGAAACCGGTCGAGCAGATCGCCCGGCAGACCGACGAGCCGCGCCAACTCCTCGCACCGGGCGCGAACCTGCGCGGCCGACTGGCCGCCGCCCATGCGGAGGATCGGATCGGAAATGGCGCGCGCCGCCGTGTAGCGCGGATTCAGACTGTCGGTTGGATCCTGAAACACCATCTGGATCTTCGGCCGCATCGGATGCGCGGCGAACGACTTCGCCGCCAATCCGCCGATATCGACTCCATTGAACTGGATCGAGCCCGACGTCGGATCGAGCAGCCGCATGATCATCATCGACGTCGTGGACTTGCCGCAACCGGATTCGCCGACCAGCCCGACACTCTCGCCACGCATTACGTCGAATGAAATTCCCCCCACTGCGCGGAACGGCGCAGCATCGGCAGCTTTCTTCCCAAACAGGCTCGCGAGCGTCGCTCCCGCGCCCTGGCGAGGATATTCCTTTACCAGATCGCGCACCGACAAAAGCGGCTTGCCATCCATGACCACGACGCTGGAGGCAGGCGGCTCCTCGTCCGTCGCCGGCAACAGATCGCGCAGCGTGATGCCAGGCCGCGGCGTCGCACGCATCAGCTTGCGCGTATAGGGGTGCTGCGGATCCTTGAAGATCGATCCCGATGGCGCGGTCTCGACCACCTTGCCGCGCTCCATCACGATGACCTTGTCGCAATACGCAGCCGCGAGCCCAAGATCATGCGTGATCAGGATTGTCGACATGCCGCGCGCGCGCGTCAGTTCGACGACGAGATCCATCACGGCCTTCTGCGTCGTCGCGTCGAGGCCGGTCGTCGGCTCGTCAGCGATCAACAATTGCGGCCGGCAGGCCAGCGCCAACGCGAACACGATGCGTTGACACATGCCGCCCGACAACTCGAACGGATAGGCGTGATACCGCTCCTCAGGTCGCGAAATACGCACCTGATTGAGAAGATCGATCGCCTTTTCCTTCGCGTTGCTCGGCACAGCCTGCACATGGCGCAGCAACACATCCTCGAGCTGCCGTCCAACCTTGCGGATGGGATTGAGCGCGGCGCGCGGATTCTGGAAGATCATCGAGATTTCCCGGCCGCGCAGATCGCGCATATAGGCTTCATCAGCGGACCGGATGTCGATGCCCGAAAACGTGATCGAGCCGTCGGCGATCCTTCCGGCGCGATCGAGAATACGCATCACCGCGTAGGACGTGACAGATTTTCCCGATCCGGATTCGCCGACGATCCCGACCGTTTCCCCTTTGGCGACCGTGAAATCAACCTTCTCGACGGCGCGCACGATGCCGCGCCGCGTGCCGAACTCGACAGTCAGATCGGAGATATCGAGCAGCGGAATGGCGACCATGTCAGCCTCAGGTGCGGCGCAGAGGATCGACGATGTCGCGCAGACCATCGCCAAGCAGATTAAAGCAGAACACCGCGAGCATCAGCGTGAGGCCCGGAAACAGCGCGATCCACCACTCGCCGGAAACGATGAACGCCGAGCCTTCAGCAACCATGATTCCCCATTCAGGCGTGGGCGGCCGCACGCCGAGGCCGATAAACGACAGGCCCGCCGCATTCAGAATCGCATAGCCCATGGTCAGCGACATCTGGACCATCATGATCGGCAGAATATTCGGCATGATCTGCGTCAGCAGGATTCGCGCGTCGCTGTTTCCCGTCAGTCTTGCCGCCTGCACGAAGCCCGCCTCGCGGCGCACATTGGCCTCGGCGCGCGCAAGTCGCGCATAGAGCGGAAAATTGATGATCGCCGTCGCGATGACGATGTTGGTGACCGTATTGCCCAAAGCGGCCACGATGCCCATCGCCAGCACGAACAGCGGGAATGCCATGATCGTATCGCCAATGCGCCCGACGATACGATCGGTCCAGCCGCCATAGAACCCGGCTGCAATGCCGGCCAATCCACCAAGAACGAACACCAGCGCAACGGATGAGATCGCAATTGTCATGTCGAGCCGCGTCGCCACGATCACGCGACTGAAAATGTCGCGGCCCAGCTGATCCGTGCCGAACAGATGTCTCAGCGAGGGTCTCTGCAACGCCGCCATCGTGTCGCTCGCCAAGGGATCGTGCGGAACCAGATAGGGACCGATCAGAGCACAGACCAAAAACAGCATGAACAACCCGAACGACAGTCCAGTCACGGGATTGTCGCCCACGATGTAGCGGGCGTGCGAAAAGAGCGACTTGATGGGCGCGAGCCGCTGGCTTCCAGCAGGCGCGGCGGCGTCAGGAATGGTCGATGCGCTCATGTGGTCACTCTCACGCGCGGATCGATGACGCCGTACAGCAGATCGATTGCAAGATTGAGGATGACGTACAGGATCGCCATCGCCAGCACGAAGCCCTGCACCGGCGCGAAATCAGACGCGATCAGCGCCTCGACCGCGTAGGACCCGATGCCCGGCCATGCGAACACTTTTTCGACCAGAACATTTGCGCCGAGCAGGAAGGAAAACACCATGCCGAGAGTCGTGATGACCGGCAGCATGGCGTTGCGAAACGCATAGGTCATCGTCACCGTTATCGGTTTCAGGCCGCTGGCGCGGGCGGTCCGGACAAAGTCGGACGACAGCGCCGTCAGCATTGATGCACGCGTGATGCGAGCGATCGGCGCCAGAGAGAACACCGCCAGCGTCAGCGCAGGCAGAATGAGTTGCGACAACGCCGCGCGAAGCACTTCCCAGTCGCGCGCAATAATGCTGTCCACCAGCAGAAAGCCCGTGATGCGCGGCGGTTCGCTGAAAAAAATGTCGAGTCGCCCCAGTGGAGCCGGCGACCAACCGAGCAGAAAGTAGAAGACGTAGACCAGCAGCAGGCCCGTGAAAAACACCGGCAGCGATACGCCGGCCGTCGCCACCACACGGCAGAGATGATCGATCCACGACCCTTGCCGCACAGCCGCCAGAATGCCGAGTGGAACGGCGATGAGCAACGCCAGCAGCAGCCCAATCAGGGTGAGTTCAGCCGATGCCGGCAATCGCGATGTGATGTCGCCCACAACGGTTTGTCCGGTCGTCAACGAATTGCCGAGATCGCCATGCGTGAGATCGGCGACATAGCGCAGAAACTGCTCAGGCAATGGCTTGTCGAGACCCAGTTGCTTGCGCACTTCCTCGAGGGCTTTCGGCGTCGCCGCAGGACCGGCGAAATAGGTCGCCGTGTCTCCCGGCAGGACGCGCGTGAGCAGGAAGCTGACGATGACGACCCCGATCAGGCTCGGGATCGAAGTCATCAAACGTCCGGCAATCGTCTTCAGCATGGCGGTGACCGTCGGGACGAAGCGAGGGCGGGACTCAGGATTTCACAAACGCCCGATAGTCAAGACGGCGATGGAACCAGTATTGGTAACCCGACACGTTCTTCTGCATCGCGACATTGATATACGGCTGATAGAGCGGAATACGTGGCACTTCCGCAAACGCCAGATCGACGAATCCCTTCACGTCCTTGTCGTAGGTCGCCTGATCGCCGGCAGCGGCGGCGTCGCGCGCGCCCTCAATAAAGGCGTCCATAGGCGGCGACACATAGCTCGACGTGTTGAACACCGAATTCGCGCCGTGATAGCACCAGTAGAAGAAATACTCCGGATAGTTTAGCCAACCAGAGAAGATGTTGGTGAACAGCGGCAGTTCCTTCTTGTTCAGTTCGGTGCGCCAGTTGGCGCCCGGCACCTTGTTGATCGTCGTCTTGATGCCAATCTGGGCGAGGCTTTCCTGGACCAGCACGCACAGCGGCTCGTTGACGCCGGCGAAGCCGAGATCGAACGAAAGTGTCGTCTCGAAGCCATTCGGGAAGCCGGCTTCGGTCAGTAGCGCCTTCGCCTTGGCCATGTCGGTGTTAAACTTGTGCGGCTGCGGCCACGCCACTTCCGTAGCCTTGTCAGCGGCCGCGCCATACATCGGTTTGGCGAGACCAAACAGCACGGCGTCCATGATCTTCTGATAGGGAATCGCATAGGCCACCGCCTGACGAACTTTCGGGTTGTCGAAAGGCGGCTTGGTGACGTTCATGCCGATATACTGGATGCCGCTCGTATATGGCGTGGAGACGACCGCGAGCTTGCCGCTGGCTTTGATCTCCGCAAAATCCTTGTTGGGGAGATCGAACGAAATGTCGGCGTCGCCGCGCTCGAGCAGCGCGCGTCGATTGCCGGCGGACGGCACGATGCGCCAGATGATGCGCTTCGTCTTCGGCATCGGGCCGCTGACCCAGGTTTCGTTGCGCTCGAACACCACTTCGGTGCCGGGCGTCCAGCGAACGACCTTATAAGCGCCGCCGCCCGCCGTGTTCTGCTTGGTGAATTCCAGCGCCCACGGATCGGCAGCCGTCGCGTTTTTCTTGCACAATTCGGAATTCATGATCGCCGGAACGATGACGGCGAGATCCGGGATGGTCAGCTTGTCCTTGCGCAGGAAATCGATGCGGATGGTGTGGTCGTCGACGATGACGAATTGTTCCGGCTTGGTGAGCGATCCTGCCGACATCTGGAATGTCGGGAACCCGCCCACCGTCACAGAGCGGTCGAGCGACCATTTGACGTCCTTGGCCGTCACGGGCGCGCCGTCGTGAAACGTCGCGTTCTTGCGCAACTTGAAGGTCGCGGAATCCGGCCCGACAACAAAATCCTCAGCGAGTTCGCCCTTCAGCTTGTCGCGCTCATAATATTGAGTGCCGTCGGATAGCGTACGCATCTCATGCGTAATCAGACGATCGTAGCAGTTCCACGAGGCCTCGTAGCCGGGCACGTTGGTGCCGACGCCCATCACGTCGAGATTATTCGGCCCGCTTTCGCTGACGATGACAAGCGTCTCGCTGCGCGCTTGCGCCTGCGCAGACGTAAAGACAGCCGGCGCCGAAATCGCCGCCGCAGCGGCGCCTGTCGACTTGATGAAATTGCGACGATCCATAATCCCCCTCCACATTTGATAATTGTCAAGCACATCGCATGCCATCAAATTGCCGACGCCCAAGACGGAAATCGCCCTGTTCTTGAGCATTTGACGCGATTGGTGCCGCTGATGCCCACTTATGCGGCGATCCCATCGTCTAAGGGACCATTTTGCGCGCAAACAGACTGGCATCCGTCCTGCTTATGCATGTCCGCAATGCAGGAGAGACATGGGTGTCGACATTTCGCGATGCTTCAGATTATCGGACCCGGCTTCGCTCGGGCTGCTCATGCGGTTCGCACGCCAGTCAGGCCGACCATGACGCAGCGCCTGCGTCGGGAGACGACCGCATCACGCGCGTCGTTCAGAATGCGGTGCTGCGCGCCATGTTTCCGCAGGATGAAGCGCGTCGCAACTTTCTGAAGACAGTCGGCGCCTCGACCGCGCTGGCGGCGCTGTCGAGCATCTTCCCGCTTGCGACCGTGACAGAGGCCTTTGCGCAAGCCGGAAAGCCGGAAAAGCAGGCGCTCAAGGTCGGTTTCATTCCGATCACCTGCGCCACGCCCATCATCATGGCCGACCCGATGGGCTTCTACAAGAAGCAGGGACTCGACGTCACTGTCGACAAGGCCGCCGGCTGGGCCGTCATTCGCGACAAGACGCTGAACAAGGAATACGACGCGGCGCACATGCTCTCGCCCATGCCGCTGGCGATTTCGCTGGGCATCGGATCGAACCCGGTTCCTTACACAATTCCGGCGATTGAAAACATCAACGGTCAGGCGATCACGCTGGCCATGAAGCACAAGGACAAGCGCGATCCGAAGTCCTGGAAGGGTATGAAATTCGCGGTGCCGTTCGACTATTCGATGCACAATTATCTGCTTCGCTATTATCTCGCCGAAAATGGAATTGATCCCGACGTCGATGTGCAGATTCGCGCCGTCCCGCCCCCCGAAATGGTGGCGAATCTACGAGCAGAAAACATCGACGGCTTCCTCGCGCCTGATCCGGTAAACCAGCGCGCCGTTTACGACGGCGTCGGCTTCATCCACATCCTGTCGAAGGAATTGTGGGATGGCCATCCCTGCTGCGCCTTCGCGGCCTCGCGCGAATTCGTTACGCAATCGCCCAACACCTATGCGTCGCTGCTGCGAGCCATCATCGAGGCGACGGCCTTCGCCAGCAAGGCGGAAAATCGCAAGCAGATCGCGGAGGCGATCGCGCCCGCGAATTATCTGAACCAGCCCGTGACGGTGATCGAACAGGTGCTGACCGGCACCTATGCGGACGGATTGGGGGGCGTGAAACGGGCCGCCGACCGTATCGACTTCGATCCATTCCCGTGGGAGAGCTTCGCCGTGTGGATCCTCACGCAAATGAAGCGCTGGGGCCAGCTGAAGACCGACATCGATTATCAGGCGGTCGCCAAGCAGGTGTTCCTTGCGACGGATGCCACGAAGCTGATGAAGGAAGCAGGCCTGACGCCGCCCACGACAACAACCAAGACTTTCTCGGTCATGGGCAAGGTCTTTGATGCGTCGAAGCCGGACGACTACATCAAGAGCTTCGCGATCAAGCGGACCTGACACGTGACAACATCGTTGAACGCGCGGTCGGCGGCGATCTCGGCGCTGATCGCGATCGCTGTCCTGCTCGTTTGGCATCTCGCCACGCAATCCACCGCGAGTGGACCTGCGCTCGATCCAGAATACGCGAAACTGGTCGGCGCAACCGCCACGACGGGCAAATCGGCGATGCCCGGGCCGCTCGACGTCGGCGCCAAACTGATCGAGCACCTGAGCCATCCATTCTATGACAAGGGTCCGAACGACAAGGGCATCGGCATCCAGATCGGATGGTCGATCCTGCGCGTCGCGATGGGTTACGGGCTCGCAGTGCTGGCGGCGATTCCGCTCGGCTTCCTCATCGGCATGTCGCCGGTGATGAGTCGGGCATTGAACCCCTTCATTCAATTGCTCAAGCCGGTATCGCCGCTCGCATGGATGCCGCTAGCGCTTTACACGATCAAGGATTCGAGCAAGTCGGCGATCTTCGTGATCTTCATCTGCTCGATCTGGCCTATGCTGATCAATACCGCTTTCGGGGTCGCCAGCGTCCGGAAGGAATGGCTGAATGTCGCGCGTACGCTTGAGGTGGGTGCGCTCCGCCGCGCATTTTCGGTGATCCTGCCCACAGCAGCGCCGACGATCGTCACTGGTATGCGCATTTCGATAGGCATCGCCTGGCTGGTGATCGTCGCGGCCGAGATGCTCGTGGGCGGCACCGGCATCGGCTATTTCGTCTGGAACGAGTGGAATAATCTCTCCATCACCAATGTGATCATCGCCATTCTGGTGATTGGCGTCGTCGGCATGGCGCTCGATCAGGCCCTGGCGCGCGTGGCGCAAGCAGTGACCTTCCCGGAATGAGAACGATGCGCCCGCTGATATCACTCGAGTCGCTCGCCAAGCGCTATCCGAAAGCCGGAGGCGGCGAGACGACGATCTTCGAAAATCTCTGGCTGTCGGTGAACAAGGGCGAATTCGTCTGCATCATCGGCCATTCGGGTTGCGGCAAGACCACAGTGCTCAATTCGCTCGCAGGGCTGGAGCGTCCTTCGGAGGGCGTCATCATCGTCGACGGCAAGGAGATCACCGCACCCGGCCTCGACCGCGCGATGATTTTTCAGGGCCACGCGCTGCTGCCCTGGAAGACCGTGATGGGCAACGTGGCGTTCGCGGTCTCATCGCGCTGGCCGAAAGCGTCGCGCGAAGAGGTCGAACGCAAGTCGCAGGCTGTCATCGACCTCGTCGGCCTCACAGGCTCGGAGCGCAAGCGACCGGCCGAGCTCTCGGGCGGCATGAAGCAGCGCGTCGGCATCGCGCGCGCACTGTCGATCGAACCGAAGATCATGCTGATGGATGAACCGTTCTCGGCGCTCGACGCGCTGACACGCGGATCGCTTCAGGATGAAGTGCGCCGCATCTGCCGCGAGACGGGCCAGACGGTCGTGATGATCACCCATGACGTCGATGAAGCCATGTACCTCGCCGACAAGGTCGTGCTGATGACGAACGGCCCGGCCGCGATGGTCGCCGAGATCGTCGAGAATCCGCTGCCGCCCGATCGCGACCGCACCGGCATGCACAAGCAGCCTGACTATTACGCCCTACGCAATCATCTGATCGACTTTCTGGTCACCGGGAGCAGGACGTTTCGCGATCATATCCCGCCCAAATACGATCCGATGAAACCTCCGCTCGTTAGGCCGGGCGCGACGTCACCCGGAACCATGCAGCGCGAAGACGCGCTTCAGGCGCATTAATCACCAGGGCAGGAGCCGAACCATGATACGCGAAGAACTGACCGAGAAGATCCTCGACATCAAGCGCGAAAACGACTGGACGTGGAAGTACATCACCGACGAAATCGGCGGCATGTCGCCCGTTCTGATCATCGGTGCGCTGCTCGGCCAGATGAAGCTCGTGAAACCGCTGGCCGCCAAGGCCGCGAAGCTGTTCGAACTGAGCGATGTTGAAGAGCGGATGCTCAACGAAGTTCCCTACCGGGGCACCGCCATGCCGCCGACGGATCCGCTGATCTATCGGTTCTACGAAATGGTGATGGTCAACGGTCCGGCATGGAAGGCGCTGATCGAAGAAGAATTCGGCGACGGCATCATGTCGGCGATCGACTTCAACATCGAATTCGAACGCGAACCCAATCCCCGCGGCGATCGGGTGCGCCTCGTCATGTCGGGCAAGTTCCTTCCGTACAAATACTACGGCAACGAACAGGGCATTCCGGAATATGGCTACAAAGAGAGCTGAGTCGCCGACGTCGCGGGCGCATCAGCGGTCGCGGTGCGCCTTCATGAACGAGCGAATCTGCCTCACCGCGAGCGGGATTCGCTCTTTCGGCTCTTTCCACGGATACATGCTGACTTCCGACTTCGGCGCCAGCATCGCGGACTCCATCGCCACGCTGTAGGGGTGCGCCGGAATATCGTCCGGCAGGATCAGCACCGGCGTTTCGCAAGCCCGGACGAAATCGCGTGTGGCGGTGAAGACGAAATCGGCGTCCGTTCGAAACATGCGGGTGAGGAATTTGTCGAATACATCGGTCGTCAAGTCGGGCCGCTGTTTCATCAGCACCTGCGCCCAGGTCTTCAGGTTGCTCTCGTAGAACAGGTCTCGAATCTCAGGCCGGGACCCGACCGGCTGCGCCAGCACGGCGGCGATGACGCGATCCGGCGAGCGGCGAATGAGGTTCCAGATGAAGGGACCACCAATGCAGAAGCCCATGACCATGAATTTATCGATGCCCAGATGATCCATCAGCGCCAGATGGTCGTCGGTATAGGAATCCCACGGACGATCGGCTTCGATCGGCCCCGTCGATTGCCCTTCGGGCGCATTGCGCAAATCGGCCGCCACGCAACGATATTCATCGTTGAATTCGTCAAAGGGGTTGAATGGCGCGGTGCGCGTCAGGTTCGCCAACACCGAATTCAATCCCCCGCCGGGGATCACCAGCAACGGCACGCCAGCGCCTGCCTCTTCGTAATGGATGCGCACCGGCCCGCGTTCAAAAATGCTCATCTATGTTTACCTTGCGGTTTCGGTGGAGTGATGCGTGCCTACCTGACCGCGCAGGAATGAGCAGCCGGCGCGGCTCACGCCGTTCAGCAGATCACGGCATATTCATGCGTTTGGCGGCTGCCGCGCGTTGCTGCCGGTGTTCGCCAGATACGAAGGACGGGCGGGGCGTCTCACCCGGCCCGAGGCACGTCGGAATCGTTTCGACAATTGTTTCATAGCGCGGGTTGTAAAACAGCACGACCGAATAGCGATCCAGATGCGGCCGCGTATTGAACACGCGATGCAGACTCGAATGATAAAGGCCGTTCGTCCATTCAGGCACGAGATCGCCGAGATTGACGACAAATGAGCCAGGAATCGGATCGACGCGAATCCAGTCGCCACTCGCGGTCTCGACTTCCAGTCCGCCATTCGAATCCTGAGCCACGACAGTGATCCAGCCAAAATCCGTATGAGCGCCGGCGCCGAGCTGGTTCGGCTTCGCGTCCTTCGGCATCGGCGGATACTTGAGGAGCCGCAACGACGCGCGCTGGTTGTCGAAATTCCCATCGAAGAACTCGAACGGCATGTCGAGCGACTTGGCGATCAGCCGCGAGATGTGGAACGCAACACGCCGCACCTCACGGTGATAGGCTTCCAGAACATGTTTGAAGTCGGGCATGCCTTCGGGCCATTGGTTGTTCAGATGGTCCGGCGACCCCGGAATGCCCGGAGCACTGATGTTGAAGGATTCCTTGAAATCCGGCGGCGATTCCGGATCGAGCGCCTGCGCGCAGACAGGTTCATATCCGTTCGCCCCACCACGCTTCAACAGCCGTTCCTTAGCAGTCGCCCGCTGATCGAAGAACGCCTTCGATTGCGCAAACAGCGCGTCGATCAGAGCCTGATCGACGCCGTGATTGACGACGTAGAAGAAGCCCGTGTCGCGGCATGCTTTCAGCAATTTCGCCGCCGCCTCGACGCGCGCGGGCGACGGGCCATCGAAGGTTCCGCTCAGGTCGATGATCGGAACCTGTGACGCCTGTTTCGGCTCGACATAGACGACCATGTCACTCCGTCTCCAGCTCTACGAACCCGGCGCGCTTCAGGGCTTTCATCCGGTCCCATGTCTGGCGGATCCAACGCGCGCAGGCGGCATTGTGCTCCAGGAGCGAAAATCGAGCGTTCAACCCATAGTCCGGACTCGCGATCATCTCGGTAATGACGTAGCGAAGCGGACTCGCGGCATCGCGCAAATGATGCTCCATCACCAACCGGAAGGCCTTCTTGCACGGCGCGAGGCGCCAAGCACTCCAGTCGCTGTGCCATTGACCGGGTTCTGGACGCACAAACGGGTACATGATGCCGCGCGGCGTCGATCCATCCGGATTTTTCGCCCAGACGTTGACGGGTTGGCTGGGTGACACAGGACGAAACTGGGCAAAGCTCACCACGTTCTCGGCGAGCCATTGCGACAGGATGCAGCCTTTTTCGTAGGGATCGAGAACGATCTCGCCGCGCTCAACCGCTTCACGAACTTCAGATTTTTCAAGCTCGGCGCCGTTCTGAATCTTGAAGATGACGTGGCTATAGTCGACCGTGAAATTGAACTTGCGACCGCGGGCGCGCACCGCTTCGATCGCCTGCGACACCTTGCGATATTTTTCGCTCCAGCAATCCACATGAAGCTCGAAGCTGACTTCGACGCCCAGCGCCTCGGCCGCGTCGCAGGCGCGCAGATAGACGTCGACGACCTCATCGACGGTCACTTCATGACCGTCTGTCGCAAAGGTGTGCAACATGACGTTCAGCATTTTCATGTCGACACGCGCTGCATTGCGGATCGCGGTAAACAGCTTGTCGTCGCCCGGCGTCAGGTCGTGCTGGCAATTGCCGGTCGTCATCGGCAGACCCGTCTTTTCCGACGCGACAATGCATTCGTCGATCAATTTTTCAGTTGGTAGCCAGTTGATGTAATCGAACGCGCGCGTCGCGGCGATCATCTCGAAGAGCTGCAACGGCGTCGCCCCTTCGTGCGGCTGCAGAACATTGTACGTGCATCCGATCAGAAAATCGCGTTCCAAGCTGGCTCCATTTGGTTGATCGCCGAAAATCTATTGAGCCGATGTATTGAAGTCAACGCTCCACAAATGTTGCAATGTGTCTCGCATGGGGCACGAAGTCCGATATTGAGCCACATGCGTTGAACATTGTGGCGTCCGAAGGTGCGCTGTCGGTGAACGGGGGCGATTCTCTGCATCGATGCGGGCGTGGCAAACCAAACTCGATGGGCTTGGCATTGCAGGCCCGACCCGCGATGCGCTAACGTGGTCGATAGACACCCTGGCCAAGTCGAACTGCGGACGAAGGCCCGGCTTGAATACACGAGGCGTCTCTCCTTCCTCGCGTCGCAACGGGGACGACCGAGACGCTAGAAATGCGGGAAATCCCGCAGAGACTGGGAGGAATTGGATGAAAGTCGTTTCGGCCATTGGGCTTGCGCTCGCCATCGCGTGGTCACTGCCACAAGCGGCGCGCGCCGACGATGTAGCCGATTTCTACCGCGGCCGCACTATCACCCTGACATCGCCGGACGAAGCTGGGAGTGGATATGATCGCTACGCGCGGCTGATCGGCGGATTCATCGGCAAGCATATTCCCGGAAATCCCAAGATCGTCGTCAAGAACATGCCGGGCGCTGGCGGTCTCGTACAGATCAACTACATGGACAAGATCGCCCCGAAAGACGGAACCGAATTTGCGATCATCCAACACGGCCTGATCTTCCGGCCCCTCTTCGATCCGCGCGAAGTTCGCTACAAGGTCGAAAACTTTCGCTGGCTCGGCAGTGTCACGCCGATCGTGGTGATCGGCGCCTTCCGCAAGGATGCCCCGGCGCAAACCGCCGAAGAGCTGTTCACGAAGGAAACGCTCGTCGGCCTCGCGGGCGGCACAACGGTCTATCTCCCGATCGCAATCAACGCGATCTTCAAGACGAAGATGAAACTGATCCCCGGCTATCGCGGCACGTCGGACATCGCATTGGCCATGAAGCGTAAGGAGGTCTATGGAATCGTCGGTCTTGGGCTGGATAGCTTTCAGTTCGAAATGCCCGGAGAAGAAGCCGAAAACTATCGCATTCTCTTTCAGATGGGCGTTCGGCGCGCAGAAGCCCTACCCAACGTCCCATTAATTCAGGAGTTCGCGAAGAACGATCTGGACCGGCAGACGCTGGAAACAATTTTTGCCAGCTTCTCGATTGGCCGCGTTTTTCTTACTCCCAATATTCCTGACGATCGCTATACGGCGCTTCAGGCCGCATTCGAGAAGACCGTGAGGGATCCTGAATTATTGCAGCAGGCGCAGAAACAAAAATCTGAAGTGTCCTATGTCAGCCCGAACGATATCAATGCGATTATACGAAGCGTCTACAATGAGCCTGAAGACATTCTCAAGCGTGCCGGAGCAGCGATGACGGCGCAATAGGCGTCGTCACCGTAAAGACGATAATTTGGCGATCGTTCAAGTTCACCACCGTCAGCCGCGCCAAGACGTACCTATCTCGCCGGTTTTCGACAGCCTGAAATGAAGCGGGAGATGTCAGGATCGCTTGGGATGAATGCGCGACGAATTGCCGGCCTTGAAATCGCCCCACACGAATGGCTTGTCGCGCGGCATCGAACTGGGAAGATCTTCGGGCGCGACGTTCGACGGATCCGGATTGCGCATCAGCGGAAAGATGACTTCGTGATAGGTCGGATAGAGAAAGAATGGAATCGAATATCGCTCACGGCCTGAGCGATTGATCACGCGATGAAGGGTCGACGAGAACATTCCATCGGTCCAGACCTTGAGAATCTCGCCGACGTTGATCACGAACGTACCCGGAATGGGTGGAACCGCCACCCACTCTCCATCCTTGTTGCGTACTTCCAGCCCGCCGTTCATGTCCTGCGCGAGAATCGTGAACGCGTTCGTGTCCGTATGGTCGCGCGTTCCTCGAATGTCGCCCGGACCGTCGGGCGGCTGCGGCGGATAATGCAGCAGTCGCAGGCAGTTCATATCCTTGCTGAAGAATTTGGCGAATTCGCCCGTGGGACGGTCGAGGCTGATCTCGAACAAGTCGAGCAGGTCGCGGCCCAGCGCATCGATCTTGTGGAAATAGGACATCATGCGCGGCTGGAGATCGGGCATCGCGCTTGGCCAGGGAATAAGACCATGCAGCGGCGTACCGGCACGCAGGTCGGGATCGTCCGCAGAAAGCGGGCGGCGGATCTGAAACGCTTCCTGCATGGTTTGGGCCACGCGCTTGTCATTGCTTCTCGTCATGCCGGGCAAATAGCCCTGAAAATGATCGTTGTTCGCGACGCAGGATTCCATTTTCGCGTCGAGTGGAAGTTCATGAAACTCCTTCGACGTCTGAAAGATCGCCTCGACATCTTCGTCCGGAATTCCATGATTGGCGAAGTAAAAAAAGCCCACACGGCCGCAGGCTTCGGCAATCGCCGCGGCGACCTTTCGCCGATCGTCGACGCTACCGGTCCGCGCGGGACCGAGATCGATGACCGGGACTTCGGAGAATTCGAGCTTTCTGGCCGAGGGGAGCATGTTGTCCAACCGTTCTGATTTCGATGGAAAATTACCGGGTGGATTGGAAATTCGCAAACATGTCGAGAACGCGCTTGACCACCTGTGGCGAGGTCGACGCGAGCCGGTCCGAGGCGGCGGCCAGTTCCTCTCCCGTCGCTGGACCATCCACAGGAGCTTTTAGGCTCGCAGCTTCAGCGAGAAAGGCCGGATCGCGAAGCGTCGCGTCAAAGGCGCGGCGCAACAGGGTCAGACGCGCTTCGGGAATTCCCGGCGGCGCATAGTACGGGCGGCTGTATTCCTGCCGCGGCAGATAGAGATCAAGCGCCTGACGATCCGAGTCATTGCGCGCCAGTTCCGCAAAGGCAGGAACGTCGGGCAGTTCCGGATGACGCGTCAGGCCAAACTGCGTCACCAGAAGGATCTGACGCTTCGCGAGCCACTCGGCCTGCCCGACCTTCAGGGAATTCCAGCCGATGCCGAAGGAACCCTCGATTTCACCCCTCTGCATGGCGAGATTGACCTCGGCCGTGCCGGCGTAGCCCGGGATAATGTTGAGCTTCAGCCCAAACAGGTCCTTGGCGAGAATCGCATAATCGATCGGCGCGGAGCCAATCGCGGTGCCGCCGACGAGAATTTCCTGCCTGTGCAATTCGTCCAGCGTCTTCGCGCGCGCCGTATTCCACACATAGGCGACGAATGGATCCTTGCTGATGCTGCCGATCCACGACAGCGTCTTCACGCCAAACTTCGCCCCGTCCGCAGACAGCAACGGCGCTGTCATGGTGGCGCTGTAGGCAGCTGCGATCACAGTGCCATCACGTGGCGCCACATTCGCCATGTAGTTCGCAGCCACAAGTCCGGCGGCGCCAGCCATATTCTGCAACACGATCGTCGGCGATCCAGCGATGTGACGCGGCATATGTTGCGCGAGCAAGCGCGAATAGCCATCGAACAGGCCACCCGGCGGAGTCGGGACAACGAGACGGATGATCTTGCCCTTGAAGAACCCATCGGCTGCGTCTTGCGCATGCGCTCCATGCCCAGTCAACGCCCCTAACAGGAGAAGCGACGCGCACACGAAACGCCTGATCATCAACTCTCTCCCCGGGGCGCTCCTGAGCGATCGCCTATTGATTCTACCATTTGGCGTTTGATTCTATCATACGGTCGGAAGGTCTCGTCTGAATATCTTCAAGAGCGGCACTCCTTCACATACTGCATGCCAATGAATCGAACATCAAAGTCCGGCGAACGCGGGCGGAATTTGCCCGGTTCCCTCACATTTGACAAGGCTAAAGGACCTTGCCGGTCCAGCGACGATGTTCGATGATTCCACACGGTACAACATCCTTAATGAGGCTTATTTCTCGGCCTGATTGATGATTTTGAGAACTGAGAAAGAAATTCAAACGCGGACATAGCCGCCCATCCGCTGAAGTCCTAACGATGGAGAGTACGTTGCTATCCAACGCTGGTATTGAACGTGAAGCATTGCCGTGCACGTGGTGGCTGGTCATTTGACGCACTGCTCACACTACGCCTTGGCGATCACCCCACAGGCATATTTCTGATTCGGCTTGCGAGCTCTCCCGCCATCGTAGCACGACAGTCAAGGTCCGCCCGGCCGCGCTCGATGATCGTGGCGAGCGCTTCCTTGACCCAGACAGGAATGGCGCGCTTGCCAGTCGTCCATTGATGAATCGTGGCGGGAGCAATCTTGCGGCCCCGCGCATCGCCCAAAGACTTCGCCATGGGCGTCTGCCATCGTTCGCCGAATAGCAATTGGCCGACGAAACACAGGAATCCCGGTGTCAGCAGAATGGGCCTGCAATCAATGGTCGTGTCTTCGGGCGAAGGCAGATTGGTGCGATATTTTCGTTTCGCTTCGGGCAATCGCGATACTCACGCGGCGGCAAAATATGTCCGAACGGGACGAGCCGCACGTCGGCACGGAAGGCCGCGCCGACGTGAAGAGGTCGTGACGCGCCAACTGATGGCGCGGCTCAATTTCGGGTCACCAAGACCTCTCTCAAGCGGCCGCCTTCTTGTCGAACGGCACCGAGGCGACGGTCTTCAGGATCTGTGACGCGATCTGGTAGGGGTCTCCCTGAGAATTGGGGCGGCGGTCTTCTAGGTAGCCCTTGTATCCATTGTTCACGAAACTGTGGGGAACACGGATCGACGCGCCGCGATCCGCGACGCCGTAGCTGAACTCGTTGATTGACGCCGTCTCGTGTTTGCCGGTCAGTCGCATGTGGTTGTCGGGGCCATAGACGGCGATATGATCCTCACGCGCACCTTCAAAGGCCGCCATCAAATTCTCGAAATACTCCTTGCCGCCCGTTTCACGCAGGTAGGCCGTCGAGAAATTGGCGTGCATGCCCGAGCCGTTCCAGTCGGTGTCGCCGAGCGGCTTGCAATGATATTCGACGTCGATGCCGTATTTCTCCGTGAGCCGCTGCAGCAGATAGCGCGCCATCCACATTTCATCGGCGGCTTTCTTGGACCCCTTGCCGAAAATCTGGAATTTCCACTGTCCCTTGGCGACTTCGGCGTTAATGCCTTCGTGATTGATGCCTGCCGCGAGACAAATATCGAGATGTTCCTCGACGATCTTGCGGGCGACGTCGCCGACGTTCTTGTATCCGACGCCGGTGTAATAGGGGCCCTGCGGAGCGGGATAGCCGGAATCCGGGAAGCCGATCGGCCGGCCGTTCTTGTAGAGGAAATATTCCTGTTCGAAGCCAAACCAGGTACCCGAATCGTCCAGAATGGTCGCGCGCTTGTTCGACGGATGCGGCGTCTTGCCATCGGGCATCATCACTTCGCACAGGACGAGCACGCCATTGAGGCGCTCGCTGTCGGGAAACACCGCGACGGGCTTGAGAACGCAATCGGAGCTGCGGCCCTCGGCCTGCATGGTCGAACTTCCGTCGAAGCCCCACAGCGGGAGCTGCTCCAGCGTCGGGAAGGCGTCGTATTCCTTGATCTGCGTCTTGCCGCGGAGGTTTGGAACCGGAACGTATCCGTCGAGCCAGATATATTCGAGTTTGTATTTGGTCACGGGAGGCCTTTCAGTTTGGACGGTCGAGACGCATCCGCAAGTTCTTGCGGACGCCGGAAGCGACTTGAAAAAGCATGACGTGTGCCACGCTTCCCAGTCCGGCATTTCAGCTACGCTTCGTCAGTCGACAGAGTCAGCGTGCAAAAAATCAATGCAGAGAAGGCCTCATTCGCGGCAATTCAGACAAATCTGAAGCAATTCGGCCAAGGGCGCGTGTTCGCCGCCGTCAGGCTCCGAAGATCGACCAGCCCGTGCGCTTCGTCAGCTTTTCGAGCGCGATGCGCCCGAGATGCGAGTTGCCCGACTTGTCCAGTCCCGGCGACCAGACGGCGATCGACGCCTTGCCGGGCGCGATCGCGAATATGCCCCCGCCCACGCCGCTCTTGCCCGGAAGGCCGACCCGGTAGGCGAACTCGCCCGAACCATCATAATGGCCGCAGGTCAGCATCAACGCGTTGATGCGGCGCGCCCGCTCCGGCGAAACCACCGAGAGGCCAGTGGTGGGATTCCGGCCCGAGTGCGCCAGATAGCGCCCGGCCATGGCGAGTTGCCGGCATGTCATCGCGATAGCGCAATGGTGAAAATAGACGCCGAGCGTGAAATCGACCAGATTTTCGATCACGTCAAAGGACTTCATGTAATTGGCCAGCGCCGTATTGCGGAACCCGGTCCGCTTCTCCGACGCCGCCACCGCGTGATCGATGCCAATCGAAGCATCGTCTGCCAGAAATTGCATGAACCGAACGATTTGCCCCAAGGCCTCGCGTGGCTGATGGCCCGAGACGAGGACGTCCGTGACCGCGATGGCTCCGGCATTGATGAAGGGGTTGCGTGGAACGCCGCGCTCCATTTCGAGCTGCACGATCGAATTGAACGGATTGCCCGATGGCTCGCGGCCGACGCGCCGCCACAGCCGATCGCCGACAATGCCTAGGGCCAGAGTCAGCGTGAAGACCTTGGAAATGCTTTGAATGGAAAACGCCATGTCGCTGTCGCCGCCAGAAAACACCTCGCCATGGGCATCGATCACCGTCAGGCCGAAACAGTCCGGATCGACGTTCGCCAGTTCGGGAATATAGGTCGCGACGTCGCCTCGATCGGGCCGGGACTTCATTTCGTCGGCGATCTCCTCGACGATGGAGGATAGGTTGTTATCAACGCGGCTCATTCAAACTCCGCCATGCGAAAGGCCGGGCGCTGCGGGATGACGTCTTGCACAGAATTGGCCAATCGCCCATCCGCCTTTGCACGCGAGCAAGTTCCATTCCCAATTTTTTGAAACGGCGCGTCCCGCGCGGAAGCTATTGAGCGCTGATTGCATCGCGGATATTGGCGAAAATCACAGCCTCGACGGGACGCTCGCTCGTTTCACTCATACGGAACGCGATAATAGTTTGAGCTATTGGCGACAATAGGCCGCCCTCATTCGCCGAGAGGAGGACGTAGACTTCACGCGCCTGCAGCGCCAAAATAGCCGACTCTCGAAGCAAAGCGCCCATCCGATCGGCAAAATGGAGAAGGGATTGCTCATCCTTTGTCCTTTTATTGTAGAAAATAATCCGCATATTTATCGACATGTCTGCAGTGCGCCAGATCCTGGTCCTCAATCCGAACATGCGTTCAGTTGCGCCCTCTCGATTCAGCGCAGCCTGCACGGCCTTTGTTCCAGACGGCCTTGTGCTCAACGGCGGCATGGGATCATTTGGCGCCGCAAACGTGATCGCGAGTCAATCCGCTGTGGACCTTCTGGCGAGCCATGCGCCGGGGAGGGTCGCGGGGAGCCCCGCGCCTGACGTACTTAAGAACCGGGCCGGATCGCGCTCGTGGTCCGAAGCTCAGCGCACGTTGCGGAGCGTCGGCCAATGAGCCCAATGCAACCGCTGCTGATCGAAAATGTACAAATCCTCGAATTGTTTGACACTCAGAAGCCCTGTGCACCCCGCGACATCCTGATCGAAAATGGATTGATTTCGGCCGTGGGCGTGGGCATCGCCGCCTCCGATGTGCGGCGGATCGATGGGCGGAACCGGCTCGTCATGCCGGGGCTGATCAACGCGCACTTTCACTCATCCGTCAATCACATGAAGGGCAGGCTCGACGGCATGCCTCTCGAAATATTCATGCTTTACGAATCACCGGCGCTTGATGAACTGGCGCCCTCTCCGCGAGAAGCCTATCTGCGCACCATGCTGGGTGCGATCGAAATGCTCGAAAGCGGCGTCACCGCCGTTCAGGACGACGTGTTCTTCGTCCCATATCCGTCGCCCGAAATCATTGATGCGGTGGGGCAGGCCTACGCGGACGTCGGCATCCGCGCCACCATTGCGCTGGACCAGCCGGAATTGTCCGAAGTCGAGAAACTCCCATTTCTTGACGAACTCGCGTCTGACGATCTGGCCGCGGAGCTTCGGTTACGGCCGATTTTCGACGCTCCGAAATTACTGGAACAATACGACCACCTGATTTCGCGCTGGCATCGCGCTGCGAATGGCCGCGTTCGCGCAGCGGTCTCATGTTCGGCTCCTCAACGCGTGTCTCCTGAATATTTCAGGGCGCTCGACAGACTGAGCCGGAAACACGATCTGCCATTTTATGCCCATATGCTGGAAACGAAATTGCAACGGGTGTTTGGCGCGGAAAGATTGGGCGGGCGTTCGCTCGTCCGCTATACGCACGATCTCGGCCTGCTGAGCGAACGCATGAATGTGATTCATGCCATCTGGGTTGATGACTCCGATCTTGACCTTTTGGCGAAGTCGGGCGCCACCATAGCGCACAATCCCGTCAGCAACCTGAGGCTCGGTAGCGGAATCATGCCGTTCCGCAGGATGCGCGATCGTGGAATCCCGATTTGTCTCGGCGTGGACGAGGCAATCGCGGGCGACGCCATCGACATGTGGGATGTGATGAAGACCACAGGGCTCATCCACAACATCACGGATCCGAATTTCGACAATTGGCCGAAAGCCCGTGAAATTCTGGAATGCGCGACGGCCGGCGGCGCGCGCGCCATGGGGCTCGGAAGCGCTGGCGGCGAGATCGCGCAGGGCGAATTGGCTGACCTCATCCTCCTCGATCTCGACGTAATGGCTTTCACGCCGTTGAACGATCTTCAACGTCAACTCGTCTATTGCGAGACTGGCTCATCAGTCGATACGGTCATCGTCGGCGGAGATATTGTCGTCGATGCCGGCAACACCACCCGTGTGGATCGGAGCGCTATTTTGGCGGAAGCACGCGCACTTTTCGCCGCGAAGGCGCCGGCTTTGGCGAAAGCGGCGGCTGCGATGGAGCGCTATCGGCCCGCTTATCGGGCGATGTACGACAAGGCAGCCTCGCAGGATGTCGGCATGAACCGGTGGGTGGAACAATCGACATGACGGATCGCGCCTGCCGGCCCTTCAATATCAGCCCGGCGATGTCAACGGTCCAGACCTGGCCGAACGGCAAGCGGCTCGCAATCTATGTGGCGCTTGGGCTCGAATGCTACGAATTCGGAGTCGGTTGTACGGAAGACATACTGCCAAAGGGACAGCATCCGGATTTTGCAAATGTCGCTTGGCGTGAATACGGCAATCGGGTTGGCGGCCTCCGGCTGATCGAGCGTCTCAAGCATTTCGGCATTCCACCAACGATCCTGCTGAACACCGATCTCTACGCGTTAGCCCCGGACTTGCTGGCGCATGCGCGGTTCCATGGGTCGGAAATCGTCGCGCACGGAAAGCGAAACTCGGACACGCTAACCAGCATGGACCCGGCCTTGGAACGCACCTACATCCGCGACGTTTTCGCGGCTGTAGGGCGCCACGAAGGGCGACCCTCACAGGGCTGGTCGACACCGTGGCTCGCGCATAGTCCCTCGACCATGGAAGTGCTTGTTGAAGAACGCTGCCGCTACATTCTCGATTTCCGATTCGACGATCAGCCGGTCTGGCTCGAGACCGCCAATGGCCGGCTGATGTCGATTCCCTACTCGTCGGAAATCAACGATAGCACCACGCAAGTGGGACGTTATGCCGGGGCGCGCGACTTTGCGGACATGATCGTCGATGAATTCGATGAAATGCTCGAAGCCTCAAACGACAGGCCGTTGGTGATGAGCATCGTTTTACACAG
Source organism: Beijerinckiaceae bacterium (assembly GCA_947472615.1). GTDB lineage: Bacteria > Pseudomonadota > Alphaproteobacteria > Rhizobiales > Beijerinckiaceae > Terripilifer. The sequence continues at coordinate 12,746 of CANJEY010000001.1, read as the reverse complement.
CTTCATCTCCGGACAACCCTTCAGGCGGCGCGCTCTTTCGCACGCATTGCAACACATTGCCGATCACAAAGCGGATGTATGGTTGACGACGCCCGCGGAGATCTACGCGGCGGTCGCATGACGCTGGCCCACGGCACCCGATTAACGCGAGCAAGCCAGGTCTGATGCCCAACCAGCATCGAGCGCCGACGTTTCAAAGTTCGGCGCTCATTCGGAAGGCACTTCCGCTTCCGAAGCGGCCTACCACATTGCAGTTTTGCCTAAATATCGCGCAATGCATTTTTGGTCACACAAACTACCTCCTTCATGTTGGGCAATCGCTGCGCCCCAGTGTCATTCCATGTCGCCGTTCGCTGATTCTATTGGCGGGCATGGGTGACATTTCACGCCTTCGTGAAGCGACGCACGCAGACGCCATCGCAGCCCTTCGAAGCATGGCATACGAATTGCTGTTTTTATTGCAGTTCACATCGCAGTTTTGCAATCGTCAAATGCCGGGGGCGCAAATGGACAAGATGAAATCTCTCGTTGATCGCCGAACATTCCTGACCGGGGCGGCGGCCCTGTCTGGAGCGGTGATTTCGGCTCCGTCAATCATTCGAGCCCAGACTCGTGAACTTGTCGTCGGCGCCGCCTCGAGTCAGCAATCATGGTCGGAAAATATCATGATCCCGGCGTTCGAGAAGAAGCACAACGTGAAAGTCGTGTTCGAAGGCACGCGTTCACTGGTGAACCTCGAAAAGCTACAGAAGAACAAGGGGCAGCAATATCTCTCCGTCGTCCAGATGGACGATCCGGTGATGATTCTAGCCGTTCGCGAAGGTCTTCTGGACCCGATCACCGCTGCGAAGGTCCCGAACTCGGCGTCGCTGAAACCCGGCCTCACCCACATGGACAGCATGTGGGTCAATTATCTTCAGCCGTGGGTTGGCATCGCGTACAACACCGACAAGATGCAGCCTCCGACGAGCTGGAGCGACGTCTATGACGCGAAATACAAAAGTCGCGTCATCCTGCCCTCATTGCAGAACACCGAAGGCGTGATGAACCTGTTCATGGCGTCGTTCCTGAAGACCGGAAAGTCCATGAGCGAAGCGCAGAAGGACATGGATTCCGCCTTCGCCAAAATGAAGGACATGAAGCCGAACGTGCTGATGTCTTATACGCAGGAAGGTCAGGCCTACAATCTTCTGGAACAGGGCGAGGCCTACATGGTGTGCGGCGCGATCTCGACGATTGCGCTCGCGCGCAAGGCCGCGGGCGCGCCGATAGAACTGGCGGCGCCGAAAGAAGGTACGTTCTCGATGCCGTCCGGCATCGCGCTTGTGAAAGGCGGTCCCATGCCCGAACTCGCCGCCGCGTATCTGGACATGCTGCTGAGCCCGGAAATTCAGGCCAAGGTTTCCGCAGCGACGTTCGCGCTGCCGACGAACGCGACCGTTCCTGCGCCTGCGGGTCTTGCGAGCCTCACGGTCCATCCGGTCGATTGGGCGAACGTGTCGGAAAATCGCGCCGCGTGGGTCGCGCGCTGGGACCGCGAGCTTTCGCTCTGATCAATTGCGAGGCTGGTCTAGGAGACTCGCTTCGCTCGACAAGTCCGCAAGTCAGCATGGACGCTCGCGATGGCTTCGACCCACGCGCTGCTTGATGTCAGCGGCGCGGAAAAGACATTCGGCGCAAATCGTGTCTTGGGCGGCATCGATTTCTCCGTTGCGCGCGGCGAATTCGTTTCGCTGCTTGGTCCGTCCGGCTGCGGTAAGACGACTCTCCTCCGCATCGTCGCCGGGCTCATGGCGGCGGATCGCGGCTCCGTTCGGCTCGACGGAGCCGAGATCACCAACGTTCCGACGCACAAGCGTAATGTTGGCGTGGTCTTCCAAAACTATGCGCTTTTCCCTCATTTGACCGTCGCCGAAAACGTCGCCTTCGGGTTGAGGGTGCAAAAATTTGCACCTGAACAGATCGGCAAGACGGTCGAACGCTTTCTCGATCTCGTTCATCTGGGTGAAAAGGCGAGCCAACCAGTGCGCGGATTGTCGGGCGGGCAGCAGCAGCGAGTCGCCGTTGCGCGCGCGCTCGCAGTCGCCCCGAAACTTCTGCTGCTCGATGAGCCATTCTCGGCTCTGGACCGCAAACTGCGTGAAGGCATGCAGATCGACCTCAAACGCATTTTGCGCGAGGTCGGAATCACCACGGTTCTGGTGACGCACGATCAGGAGGAGGCCCTGGTCATGTCCGACCGGATCGCGGTCATGAATCGCGGCGAGATCGAACAATTCGCTGCGCCTGCCGATGTCTATCTGAGGCCCCAAAGCCTTTTTGTTTTGGGATTCGTCGGCCATGCAGCTCGCATCGAGGGCCACGTGCTGACAAGCCAGAATGGTCTTGTCGAGGTGGAAACGCCGCTCGGACTCCTCAAGGCGCCAGGCAATTTTGTCAGCGGCTCGACGGTCACAGTGGCCGTGCGGCCGGAGTATATCCGCGTCAACGACGCATCGCCCGAGCCCGACTCGAATATGATCCAGGCCACGCTTACCGAAATCGTCTTTCAGGGGTCGAAAAGCCACCTCCATTTCATCGGAAACGGCGACACGCCTATTTTGGTCGAAGCAAGTCAGCTTCCGCGCGATCTGCGTCCGGGCGCGACGGCGACGCTGACGTGGCGCTTCGGGGACGGCCTGTCGTTCCCGCCCGAGCGCTCGGCATGAATGCATCGTCCTCACGCGTCGATCCGGTCGCGCTGCTTGCGGCGCCTGCCATCCTTTACATGCTCGTCGTATTCGCCCTGCCGATGTCGGTTCTGGTCATCCGCAGCTTCAGTGGCTCTTCTGGACCCACCATCGAAGCCTACACGTCCTTTCTCGGCGACGCCTTCAACTGGCGCGTCATCGGCAATACCTTGCGAATTGCATTCTTCACGTCGCTTGTCTGTCTGCTGATAGGTTACCCGACGGCAGTGGCGCTGGCGCGCTCGAAGGGCGCGGTGCAGGCATTGTTGTTAGTCGCCATCATCCTTCCCCTATCGGTCGGAGTCGTGGTCAAGACGTTCGCGTGGCAGATCGTCCTGCGCCGTGATGGCATCGTAGCCGCGTTTCTGGTCGCAACTGGCGTTTGGGATGAGCCCCAACTGCTTCTGTTCACCGAAACAGGATTGGTGCTCGGCGCTGCCAACGTGTTTCTGCCGTTCATGATCCTGCCGATCTATTCAGTGTTAAAGCTCATCAACCCCAACTTGCAGGACGCCGCCGCCACGCTTGGCGCCTCGCCCGCCCAAAGATTTTTCAGAATCGCATTGCCGCTGGCGACGCCGGGGCTGTTTAGCGGCACATCAATCGTCTTTTCGCTTGCAGCCTCCATGTATGTGATTCCAAGCCTGCTAATCGGCGATCGTTTTCAGACGCTCGCTACCCTGACGGGCCGCGCCTTTCTGCTCATGCGCGACGAACGGCTCGGGTCGACGACCGCAACGGTTCTGCTCGTGCTGTCGATCCTGATCGTGACAGTGAGCGCATGGGCCGTCCGACCAAAGGGGGGCCGCTGATGACCGTCACCGAGCGCATCACTGCAGCAATGGTGTGGATCATCGCCTTCGCGGCCTGCGTATTCCTGATGGCCCCGCTCGTCGTGACGATTTTGGTGTCCTTCGGCTCAAGTTCGATCTTCTCACTGCCGCCGCCCGGCTGGTCCATGCGCTGGTACGAACGCCTGTTGACGTTGCGCGGGCTCGCGTCGTCGCTCGGTACATCGGTCGAGATCGCCGCCGCTTCCACACTGGTGTCGATGGGACTGGGCGGCCTGGCGGCCATCGCACTGGCCCGTGGCCGCTTTGCGGGCCGCGAGGCGATCGCCGCCTTTCTGACGTCGCCTCTAATGCTGCCGGGGCTCGTGCTCGGCATCGCTTTGCTGCAAGCCTTCCGTTATGTCGGCGGCCGCGATATCTGGCTCAGCCTGCTGTTCGCCCATATCGTGATCACGCTCCCCTACGCGGTGCGAACGCTTTATTCATCGCTCACGCTTTTCGATTTTTCGCTGATAGACGCAGCCCGCACGCTCGGCTGTTCGCCCACGCAGGCAATCGTCCGGGTGCTGGCGCCGAATATGGCTCCGGCATGTCTGACATCGGCAATCTTCGCATTTCTCGCCTCGATGGACAATTATGCTGTCTCCATCTTCTTCACGAACGCCTTCACCAAGACGCTCCCGATTCAGATGCTGAACTATGTCGAAGAGCGGCCCGATCCAACGATCGCCGCCATTTCGTCGCTGCTGATCGTATTGGTGTTGATCTTCCTGCTGATCATCGAGCGTGCGGTCGGGCTCCGCCGTATCACTGAGGTCTGATCATGGCGGACTTGCCGACCCGTCGTGATTTTCGTGGCCATGGCGGACAGACCCCGTTTCGCCGTTGGCCGAATGGCTCGACGCTGGCCGTATCGTTGGTGGTGAATGTCGAAGAAGGCGCCGAACTCGCCATCTCGATGGGCGATGAAACCAACGAGTCCGTCTATGAAGCCGTTCAACAGGTCGTGGGCGGACCAGACCTCTGCATGGAATCTCATTTCGAATATGGGACCCGCGCCGGCTGGCCGCGCATCCGTCGCACGCTTCGCGCGTTCAACGTGCCAGCCACCATGAACTGCAACGGCCGGGCGGTGGCGCTGTCGCCCTGGCTGGCGCAGGAGGCCGTCAGCGACGGCCATGAAATCGCCTCTCACGGGTGGCGATGGGAAACGCACGCCGGCATGGATGAGGCCAGAGAGCGCAAAATCATTTCGGATTGTGCGACCACGCTGACGCAGGTCTCCGGTTATCCCGTCGTCGGCTGGCACACTCGTTCCGCAACCTCGGTGAACACACGCCGGTTACTCATCGAACACGGCGGGTTTCTGTATGATTCGAACGCCTACAACGACGATCTTCCCTACGTGGTGAACGAACAGGGCAAACCACACGTAGTTCTCCCCTATGCGTTCGACACGAACGATATGCGCTTTTACGGCGGCGGCTTCGTGCAGCCGGAAGACTTTTCGAACTATTGCATCGGGGCGTTCGACGAACTTCTGGACGAAAGCCGAAACGGGGTGCGGATGATGTCGGTCGGACTTCACCTGCGCATCATTGGACGACCCGGCCGCATTGTTGGGCTCAAGGCTCTGATGCGACACATGGCCAGATCGGGCGATGTCTGGTTCGCTCGCCGCGACGAAATCGCGCACGCGTGGCGAAAGATGAACGGACTGCCCGACTGGATTCCCGCGACATAGTCAGTCGAGCGCGAAGATGCGACCCCAGTCCCGAATGTCCTTCGTGCCAATTCTCAACATTCTGAGTGCCTGCCAGAGTACGACGGTCGTGGCGTCCACGACGGGTATGCCAGTTTCCGCCTCGATTTCGTCCGCCAGAAAGCCCGAGGGAAAATTCGTGCACCAGCCGACAATGACGTCCGGACGAGCGCGGGCGACATCGCGCGCCATGTCGATGATGGTCGCGAGCTCGACGCTGGCGTAAGCGAGATTGTCGGCGATCGCCAGATTGGCTCTTGTGACCGTCGGAAACCCCCAGGTGGCAAAATTGGTCTCGACGCGTTTCTGGTAAGCGTCCGAATATGGCGTGATAAATCCCAGCGTGCGGGCATCGAGCAGTTTGAGCGCCTTGAAAGCTGCAAAAAGCGACGTTGTGGCGGGGCAGCAAGCCTCCTCGCCCATGCGCCGCACCAACGCTGTCTCCATATCGAGTCCGACAGACCCGCCTTTTGAGCCGTTCCAGATAACGATATCGGGTCGCGCATGCGCCAACAATCGCACAGCGCTGATCATCGAGTCCCAGTCATACATATCCGGGAACGGGTCGCTCACCCCGAAAACGGACGAGCGCGAGAAATGCGGCGTCACCTCCGGCGTCGCAGCCAGCAAAGCGATCGTAGCTCGCTCGACAACGGTGTTACCCGAAGGCGTCACGACGGTCATGACTTTAGCGTGTGGCTTGTAGAGAGCAGACGGGATGGAATGTTCCCCTATTTGGACTGCGCGGCGATGCAGTCATCGTCACTTCTAGAGGCCTTGTCAGGAGCAACAAACAGGCCAATGCCGATGTCACGGGAGCCGTACGCACGATTTGCAATTGAGCAACACGACGCGTTCGCGTTGGCTTGGTTGCGGTTCGACGTAGACCCTGGCTCCATTCAAAATCGGTCGCACTTCACGCCCTGAATAGGTTGAAAGCAGTGAGAGACCCAGTTGCACCGCCCGAGAAATTGGGAGATGCTTCACCCAAAGTGCGTCCGGGGGGCAGTGGATGCTACGGAATCGACTGAAGGTGTTCTGCGCGGCGGTGCTATGCGCTTGCGCGTTGTTGTCGGGCGGAGTCGGCAGAGCCGATGATGTCGAGGAGTTCTATCGGGGCAAGACGCTGACGTTTCTCGTCGGTGGCGAGGCGGGCGGGGCTTACGATGTCTATGCGCGCCTGCTGTCCCGTCATATCGGCAGGTATATTCCGGGCAATCCCCGATTGATCATGCAATACATGCCGGGCGCGGGGTCGGTGATCGCCACCAATCATCTGTTCAATGTGGCGGCGCAAGATGGAACCGTGATCCTGGCGCCGAACCGCACGGCGCCCTTTGCGCCATACCTCGGACAGAAGGGCGCCCGCTTCGATCCCGTGCAAATCCATTGGCTCGGCAGCCTCAATAATGAAGTCGGCGTCATGCAGGTGATCGGATCGCACCCGGTCAAGACGATTGCCGATGCGCGACGCACCGAAGTCATCGTCGGAAGCACATCGCCGCTGACGGATTCGGAGGAATATCCGACGCTGCTCAACAACACGCTTGGAACGAAGTTCAAGCTGGTGCGCGGCTATTCGTCGATCGAGGCGATCCAGATCGCGCTGGAGAGGGGCGAGATCAACGGTCAGGAAAATTCGTTCTCGGGCATGGCGCAGCGGTTCCCGGACTGGCGTACGAAGATGAGCATCCTGACGCAATTGTCGCTCGCCAAACATGCGGCCATGCCGGACGTTCCGCTCGTGTTCGATTTCATCAAGCCGGAATATGTCACGAAGGGGATGACGGTCAGCGATGTTGAGAACTACTGGCGGATCATTCTGACGCAGCAGATCGTCGGCCGCCCATACGGGCTCGGACCGAAAGTGCCGGCCGAGCGAGTCGAGGCGCTGCGCGCGGCGTTCCGATCGGCCGTTCGCGATCCGAAGTTCATGTCGGAAGCCGAAGCGCTCAGGCTCGAACTATACCCGCTCGATGGGCAGAATATTCAGGACCGGATCGCCAAGGTGGCGGCGCAGCCCGCCTCCGTGATCGAGCGTCTACAGCAGATGATCGTCTACAAGGGCGACTGACACGCATTGGAGGACCAGTCGATGACCCGGCATGTGAATTTGGGCGTGTTTCTACCCGTAACCAACAACGGTTGGATCATTTCGAAGAACTCGCCACAGTTCTTGCCGAGCTACAATTACTGCCGCGATATTGCGCAGCTCGCAGAGCGCATCGGGTTCAACTACGCGTTCTCGATGGGTAAGTGGCGGGGTTTCGGCGGCGACGTGGAATTCTGGAAATATTCGGTCGAATCGATGATCCTGATGAGCGGACTTGCGCCCGCTGTGCCGCGCCTGCGCCTCATCGCCTCGGTCGCGCCGGCTCTTATCCATCCCGGCGTCTTCGCCAAGATGGCGTCGACCATGGACGACGTTTGCGGCGGCCGGCTCGGCATCAACATCGTCAGCGCGGCCAACAAGGGCGAATACACCCAGATGGGGCTGTATCCTGATAACTTCGAGGACTTCCGGTATGATTACACGGAAGAATGGCTTACGCTTGTGAAGCGCCTCTGGGCCGAGCCCAGCGTCAGCCACAAAGGAAAATATTTCACTTTCGACGACTGCCAGTCATTTCCGCAGCCCGTCCAGAAAACGATCCCTATCGTCTGCGCCACCTCTTCAGAACGGGGCTTCAAGTTCATTTCGGATCATTGCACGGACGGGTTCTTTGGCGGCACGACGCTGGACTCAAAGAAGGGTCGCAGCAAGCGCATCAAGCAGGTGGCGGCCGAAAACGGCAAGCAGGTGCGCACGCATACGCTGATCACGCTGATCCTCGGCGACAGCGACGAGGATGCGCAACGCATATTGAAGCACTACCAGGACGGCGCGGATGAAGCCGCGATCCAGAGCATCTACAGCAAACGCGCCGGGACCAAGCCGGGCGACCAGATCACGCTTCTGAAAGACCGCTTCGAGGACACTTCGACGCGCATTTTCTATGGGGGCCTGCCGTTCGTGGCTGGCCCGCAGAAGGTCGCAGACATGCTGGAAGAGCTCGTGGTGGACGGTGATGTGGATGGCGTCATGTTCGTGTTCCCGGACTTCATGGAAGGCCTGCGACGCTTCGATGAACTGGTGATGCCGCTGCTGCGCCAGAAGGGCCTGTTGCCGCGGGAATCGGCCGAACTCGGCGCACCTGCCTGATCGGATGAACATGCCGTTGGCCGATATATCCAAACTTCGTGAGACGGCGGTTGTGCTCGTCCACGATGTCGTCAACAGCTTCGTCGACCCGGCGAAGGAGAACTACGACACGCAAATTCCTGCGATGCTGCACAACATCGCCGCTTTGCTCGACGCGGCGCGCGACAGCGGCGCGCCTGTCATTTTCGCCGCGCCGGGACCGGGGGAAAACATCGGGCCCCGCAATGGAGCCAAGGTGCTCTGGGGATCGGCAGCCTGTGAGCCTCCCGGCGCGCTCGGCCCGAGGCGGGGCGACATCGTTATTCGCAAGCCGCGGTATGGGGCGTTTCACGGCAGCAAATTGGCGCGCACGCTGCGCGACCTGAATCGCGATTGTCTGATCGTCTGTGGATTGTCGCTCGCAGGGGGCGTCGAAACCACGATCCGGGACGCCCATAATCACGATCTGCGTTCGATCCTGGCTCTGGACTCGTGTCTCTGCCGCCCGATCCCCGATCAGGGCTGGGGGTTCGTGACCCGCGAGGAAGTTGAAAAGGTAACGCTGAGCATTTTGGCGGAGCGCTTCGCGCGCATCGCGTCGACTTCGGAGATCTGCAGCGCGCTGCGGGGCGCTTCAGCATGAAAATACCGCCGCAGGCGCGTCCTCTGGCCTGACACGCTCGGGTCAAGGCATGCGGCAGTCCGCGCGACGCGGCATGATATTGGAAGCGAACAGGAGTCGAATATGCGCAAAGCAAAGTTGTCGATGACTCTGGCCTCCCTCTTGGTATTTCCGCTCGCGCATGGCGCGACAGCGGACGATTTCTACAAAGGCAAGACGCTCACTATTCTCATCGGATCGCCCGCTGGCGGGATCTACGATCTGACTGCGCGCCTTTACGGGCGGCATATTGCGGGGTTCATCCCCGGCGCTCCGACGATCGTGTTGCAGAACGTTCCAGGCGCCGCCGGGATCAGGGCCGCGAACCTGCTTTATAACGCCTCGCCCAAGGACGGGACGACGATCGGCCTCTCGTTGGACAATCTCCTGCTCAATCAGTTTCTCTCACCCGACGAGGTGAAATTCCGCGCGGAAAAATTCAACTGGCTCGGCCGCGGCGACCGGCCGACGCGGATCGTCTATTCGTGGAGTTCGTCCGGCGTCCGCTCGATTGAAGATGCAAAGAAGCGCGAGGTTCTCACCGGCATGACTGCGCCGGGAACGTCATCGGAAATGTATCCCGCCTTGGCGAATGCGCTGATCGGCGCGAAATTCAAGCTCATCAGCGGTTACGAGGGGGCTGGCGGAATGAACCTTGCGCTGGAGCGAGGTGAGATCGAAGCCGTCGGGGCGAATTCATGGGTCAGCCTCGTCGTCACCAAACCCGAATGGGTTCAGGGCCGCAAGATCACCCCGCTCTTCCAGACAACCCTGAAGCGCGATCCCGAGCTCGCCGACACGCCGACGCTCATCGAGCTCGCGCCGACCGATCAGGCGCGCTCGGTGATCACCTTTCAGGCGCGGTCGGAGGAAATCGGATTCTACTTGATCGCCCCGCCGGAAACGCCTGCGGATCGAGTGGAGATCCTCCGCTCGGCTTTTACTGCGATGGCCCGGAGCCCTGGCTATCTGGCGGAGGCGAAAAGTCTCACCATGGGCACGAATTTCATGAGCGGCCGGGAATTGCAGGATATCGCCATTTCGGAGGCCGCGACGCCGACCGCGACAGTCGAGCAGTTTCGTGTCGCGGCTTCGCCAAGACGATGATGGGTGCGCCTGATGAGTGACGTCCAGCACGCAGCCGCGCAGAACCGTCTTCAGAAAATCGTCAGGCAGGCGACGCTCCCGGCCGTCGATCTGCTGCGGGAAACAAAGTCCGCGCTCGTGCTTGTCGACGTCACGAATCGCTTCATTCTGGGCTCGAAAGTTGGAGAGCCGGCGTCCACCGCGCGCGTATTGCAGCCGATCGAGCGCCTGCTTGCGACGGCGCGCCGCAATGATGTTCCTCGCTATTTCGTCACCGTCGGACATGCTCCGGGCAGCGACACTGGGCCCTCTCTACGGCGTCTGGCCGACATGGGATCTGACGTCACCGGCCGTCTTCGCGCAGCGTCTCCATCGTCATGGGCGTCAGAAATCCCCCCGCAGATCGCGCCCCGCGCAGGCGAAATAACTCTAACCAAATGGCGCACGAGCGCTTACTTCGAAACCGGCCTCGCGACCCTGTTGCGCGGCGCAGGCGTCGAGACGGTCGTGCTGGCAGGCGTCGCCAGCTATGGCTGCATTCTGGCGAGCTATCTCGACGCCTGCACGCTCGGCTTTTTCCCCCTGCTCTGTGTCGAGGCGATTGATGGCGCGCGCCGGCGCTACCACGACGCCGCGATGGAAGTGATGGGCGAGAGCAGCCGCATCGGGCTCGGCGACGTTATATCTGTATGGGACAAGCCGCACGATCGGAGCTGACCATGTCGACTAAACTGGAACTCGGCGTCTTTCTGCCCATCGGCAACAATGGCTTTCTGGTCTCCAAGACGGCGCCGCAATATGCGCCAAGTTTCGAGATGAATCGCCAGATCGCCATCATGGCGGAAAACTTCGGCTTCGACCTCATCTTTTCGATGTCGAAATGGCGTGGGTTTGGCGGAACGACGCACTTCTGGGATACGACGCTCGAGTCCGTCACGCTGATGACGGCGCTCGCCGCCGTTACGTCCCGCATTCGCCTCATCGCCACGATGCAGCCCGTGCTGTTCGCGCCCGCGGTCGCAGCCAAGATGGCCGCGACAATCGACGACATCAGCGGCGGTCGCTTCGGAATCAATATCGTCACCGGCTCATTTCTGGACGAATTCGACCAGATGGGAATTCTTCCGCCCGACTATGCCGCACAACGCTATCGATATGCGGAAGAATGGTTGAAAGTCGTCAAGCGTCTCTGGACCGAGGACTCAGTTACGTTCGATGGCGAATGGTTTCATCTGAACGATTGCCGTTCGTCGCCGCGCCCTGTGCGCCAGCCTCATCCGTTCATCGTCTGTGCTGGAACATCGGATGAGGGCCTGCGCTTCACGGCGCGCGAGGGAGACTATTGTTTCCTCGGCGGAGTCACGGTGGAGCACACGAAGCAACTCAGCCGGCGCATGAAGGATGTGGCTGCCGAATTCGGCCGACCGATCAAGACTGCCACCACGATCCTGCCGGTGATGGCGGACACGATGGCCGAGGCGGAACGCAGATGGAAATTGCTGCAGGATGGCGTCGATCGGGAGGCCATCGCCAACATCGCGGGCTATTACGTTCGTAAAGGCCGACAGTCCGGGCTGAACCGAATCGCCAAGATGGAGAAGGACATTTCCTTCGCGGGACGGATCACAATCGGCACGCCTGAAGACATCGCCAATTATATTGCAGAACTCACCCTCGAAGGCGGCCTCGACTGTATACAGCTATTGTTTGCAGACTACATCGAAGGGCTCGAGGTTTTCCATGCTGCGGTCATGCCCCTGTTGCGGCAGCGTGGGGTAATCTGAAGGCTTGTCAAATCATTTAGGATCAGCGCTCCTATAATAAACAATCAGCCCGAAAAGCAGAGGCTGACGAGATAGAGGGAGGGGCAAGTGAGGACGCATCCATCGAAATGGCTCGGCCAGATTCTCGCAGGTCTAACGTGTCTGGCATTTGCTGCCGGCACCACGATGGCGCAGCCCTTACCGACCGATTATTTCCGAGGCAAGACAATCAATATCGTGGTCGGGGCCGGCTCTGGCGACGGCTATGACCTCTATTCAAGGCTTTTGTCGGAATACATGGGGCGCCATATCCCGGGCGAACCTAGGTTCATTATCCAGAACATGCCGGGCGCCGGTTCCTTGCGGGCCACGAACTTCATCTGGGAAGTTGCGCCGAAGGATGGCACCTATTTCGGGTCGGTCGGAGGCGGCACCGCGACAGCAGGACTGCTCGACACAACCAATGCGCGTTTCGACGCGCGGCGTTTCGAGTGGATCGGTTCGATGAACTCGGAGGTCGGACTCGTTCTATCGTGGGCGACATCGCCTTTCAGGACAATCGACGACGTCATGCAACACGACTTCATCGTCGGAGGCGGTGGCCCGACTTCGGGCAATGTGGTTTTCCCCTCGGTCCTGAACGAAGTGGTCGGATCCAAATTCAAGGTGATTGTTGGTTACAAGGGCACCGGCGAGATAGCGATGGCGGTTGAACGCGGAGAACTCAATGGAACGGCCAGTTATCATTATTCGTCCATTATCGGACGCAATCC